>CAZCCM010000022.1:0-14065 GCA_964497325.1 uncultured Lachnospiraceae bacterium
TATCTATATTATACATTGTTTAGAGTGATTTTACAATTTATATGTTAAGTAAATACTAATATATAAATTTCTATTCTATCCAACCTACCCAAGGCAAAGGAATTTCATTAAGATTTGTTAAATTATAGCAAAAATCAAAACTCCCTCTTCCAATTGGTGGATTATCTTGAATATTTGAAATATATTCTTCTTCCCAAAATTTTGGTGCTTCTCCTGTTAAATTTATACAACCATGAAAAACATTTTTTAAAATACCTTCTTTATAAACAAAACTATTTTCATTAAGATTAGGAATACTTCCTCTTAAAACTATTTTAAAAGAGTAACAGTTTGAAAATTTATTTTTACCCCAATTTTTTAATTCTACAATTTTATTTGCAAATTTATCATACTTTTCTTCTGATAACATTTTATATTTTTGAATATATAAAGCTTTATATTCTTCATAATCTCCATCCAAACTGTTTTTAAAAGTTTCTAAACTATCTGATATATTTTTATATTCTGAAGATTCTAAATATAATTCATTATGCAATGTTACAAGTTCATTTTGGTTTTTCCAAAAGTCTTCTCCAAATGTTGCTCCTTCTGAAGCTATTCCTTTAATTTGTATTTCATATTCTCCTGGATTTTCGTATATATTAAAAGGATAACTTTGGATTTTTGAAGTTGCAAATTGATTTGGATTGTTTTTTACATCCCAATTGATTTTTAAGCCATTTGTATTGCTTATTGGTAGAGTGAATTTTTCATTTGGCTTTGTAGTTGCTATAATAAGTGCCATGTTATCATTTTCATCTGAATTATTTTGAGGGATTTTAATCTCTATTCCATCTAATATATCTGTAAGTGATACTTCTTCTTTTTGAAAGAAAAAAGCTATTGTTTCATCTACTATATTTATTACATATTTGGAATTTTTAGAATTCTTACCACCTAATATGATTTTTACATATATCGGATTATCATAGAATTCTCCTACATCGTTTAAATCTTCAAGTAGTTCTGATATATCAAAATCAAATTTATCATCAAGTGCAGACTTAGTTTCTTCATCCATTTCATTATATTTCTCTTGTAAATCGTATGAATCATAATAATATTCATATAAATCGTCTTTCGTTATTAGTTTATCTTTTTTAAATTGTTCAATATGTTCTTCTAAACTTTTATATCCAAGTTTTTCCTTAAATATAAAAAAAGGGTCTTCCGCTGTCTCTAAACTGTCATATATTTCATTCCATTGTTCTTTACTTAATATTTTTGTGTTTACTTCTAATTCAGTATTTCTAATCATTATTTTATCTTTAATGCTTCCATATCTATTAGCAGCTGAACCTTCTCTTGCTTTTTCCACTATTCCATCTGGTCCTAATACTAATGTAATAGAAACTGCTACTAGAATTAACAATACTATTATTGTCACTACTAAAGCTATTAGAGTTATACCTTTTTTTCTATTTATTACTTTATTAGAATATAGATTCGATATTTTCATTTTTCACCCCTTATTTTATCTTTAGTTTTTTATTATATTAATAGTTTTCTTCAAATCTTCTATCTCTTAACATTAATTGTTTTACAGCTTCTTCTGGTTGTAAGTTATTGTGTAAAATTTCATAAATAATATTTACAATAGGAAGTTCTACATTTAAATCTTTTGCTATAAAGTATGCAGCCTCAATATTATCAAGACTTTCAATAGTTTGTCCTATTTCTTCTTTCATCTTTTCAATGCTATAACCTTTAGCTAAAAGTAATCCCGCTCTTCTATTCCTACTATGATTACTCATTGAAGTTACTATAAGATCACCTAATCCAGATAACCCATAAATTGTATATGGATCTGCACCCATAGCTTTTGATAATCTAGAGAGTTCTACTAACCCTCTTGTAATTATTGCTGCAAAAGTATTATCTCCAAACCCAAGCCCAGCAACAGCACCAGCACAAAATGCCAATATGTTCTTTAATGCACCACCCAATCCAACACCTATTACATCATAAGTTTTATATATTCTCATTAATTCAGGATTAAATAGATTTATAACATTATCTAACAAAGTGTCATCTCTTGATGCAATAACCATAAGAGTAGGAATATTTAATGAAACTTCTTCTGCATGTGATGGTCCAGAAAAAACAGCTATCCTATTCTCTGGTAATTCCTCTTGAACAACTTCTTCTAATGTCATTTTAGTATCTTTTTCAAAACCTTTAGAACATATAATTATTGGTTGATTTTTATTAACATACTGCTTATATTGACTCACAGTAGCTCTTGTAAATATTGAAGGTGTTACATGAAAAATATAGTCAGCACCTTCTACAACATCTTTAAAATTAGTGTAAGCTTTTAGTTCTTTTGAAAAAACAATATTAGGTAAATATATTGATTTTTGATTATTATTTAAATTTTCCTTTTCTTCCTCAGAAAATGACCATACTCTAACCTTATGTCCATTTTCTGAAAGTTGTTTACCTAAAGCTAAGCCCCAACTTCCACTTCCTATAATTGCTATATTTTTCATTTTATTCTCCTTACCTATATAATGATTATTAGAATTTGTAATTCAAATCAAATAAATAATTAATCAATAAATAAATCAATCAATAAATTATTTAATTAAAAGTATTATCTATCTATATTTAAAACAATGATAGTTGCATACTATCCGGCAAATCACTTATAATTCCTAATTCATCTAGTAATTCAATAATAGAATCACCAATTTTTGCTCTATATTTTAAATCTTCTTTTGTTATAAATTTACCTTCTTTTCTAGCTTCTATAATTGAATTTGCAGCAACTTCTCCTAAACCAGGAATAGTTGATAAAGGAGGTATTATTTTTTTATTATCATCTAATTTAAATTTTATACTATCAGAATCATAAAGTGAAATATTTGCAAATGAAAATCCTCTTTCATAAAATTCATTTAATGACTCTAATATATAATATAGTCTTTCGTCTGTTTTAGATTTTTTAAAGTTTTTTCTTGATTCTAACAATTTTTCTTTTACTTTCTCTTTTCCGTCAATCATGTAAGTAGAATCAAAAACATCTGTCATAGTTGAAAAATATGCAGTATAAAATGCTTCAGGATAGTGGACTTTAAACCAAGCTATTCTAAACGCTAAAGTAACATATGCTGTTGCATGTGCTTTAGGAAACATATATTTAATTGTTTTACATGAAGTAATATACCAATCTGGAATATTATTTTCTTTTAAAAGAGCTTCATTTTCAGGACTTATTCCTTTACCTTTTCTAACTTTTTCCATGATTTCAAAAGCAACACTTGGTTCAATTCCTTGTGATATTAAATAAATCATAATATCATCTCTTGTACAAATTGCTTCTTTTAAGGTAATAGTTCCTTTTTTTATTAAATCTTGAGCATTATTCAACCACACATTTGTTCCATGTGATAAACCTGATATTTTTATTAATTCATCAAATGTAGTTGGCCTTGTTTCTTCTAACATGCCTCTAACAAACAATGTACCAAATTCTGGAACACCAAGTGTTCCAACTTTAATCAATAGTTGTTCTTCTGTAACACCTAAAGCTTCAGTTGAGTTAAATAAAGACATAGTTGCCTTATCATCTAAAGGTATATCTACAGGATTAATTCCTGTAATATCTTGTAACATTTTAACAGTAGTAGGATCATCATGTCCTAATAAGTCTAGTTTTAGTAAATTTGATTCAATTTTGTGATAATCAAAATGAGTTGTAATAACTTTTGAATCAACTTTATCTGCAGGTTTTTGAATTGGTGTAAATTCTGAAATATCATAACCTTCAGGTAAAACAATAATTCCTCCAGGATGTTGTCCTGTTGTTCTTTTTACCCCTACTAACTTTTTAGATAATCTTTCAATTTCTGCACGAGAAGGTAAAGTTTTACCTGTATTTTCATAATATCCTATAATATATCCTATAGCAGTTTTACTTTGAATACTTCCTATTGTACCAGCCTTATATGTTTTACCATTACCTATTATTGTTTCAACATATTCATGAATTTTTGATTGATAATCAGATGAAAAGTTTAAATCAATATCAGGTTCTTTGTTCCCTGTAAATCCTAAAAATGTTTCAAAAGGTATATCCATACCATCTTTAATTAATTTTTCGCCACAATTTGGGCAATTTTTATCTTCTAAGTCAATTCCTGTTGGAGCAAGATCAGTAAATTCAACATACTTGCAATTTGGGCATCTATAATGTGGATCAAGAGAATTAACTTCTGTAATATTTGCCATATATGCTGCTAAAGATGATCCTACTGACCCTCTAGAGCCAACAATATATCCATCATCATTTGATTTTTTAACTAATTTTGATGCTAATAAATATAGGGCTGAGTAACCATTTTCTATAATTGCATTAAGTTCTTTATCTAATCTATCCTTAATTTTCTTATCAATATTTTTTCCATATAATTTTTCTGCATTTGAATAACAAAGTTCTCGTAATATTGCATCTCCATTTTCTATTTTAGGTGTAGCCTTTATTTTTGAAATAGGGGAAATTTCATCACACATATCTGCAATTAAATTTGAGTTTTTTACAACTATTTTGTAAGCTTTTTCCTTATCTAAATAATTAAATTCCTCTAACATTTCATTTGTAGATCTAAAATGTGTATCTGATTGTATTTCTGGATTCCTTCTCTTTTTAGAAACATCTAAGATTTCTTTATATATAGTATCTTTTGAATCTAAAATATAAACATCTCCTGTTGCAACTACTGGTTTATTAATACTTTCTGCTAAATTTATTATTTTTTTGTTTATTCCTTTTAATTCTTCTTCGTTATTAACTTTTTTTGTTTTAAGTAAATAATTTTGATTTGAAATTGGTTGAACTTCAATGAAATCATAAAATTCCATTATTTCTTCAATTTCTTCATCTGTCTTTCCAGAAAGGATAGCGGAATATACTTCAGACTCTGAATTTCCTGAACCAAGTAATAATCCTGATCTGTTTATAGAAAGCAAAGATTTTAAAATTCTAGGTTTAAAATAAAAATGTTTAACATGTGATTCTGAAACTAGAGTATATACTTGTTTTAAACCTTCTTTATTTTTTGCCAAAATTGTAAAATCAAAAGTTTGAGCTCTTTTATATACGTCTTCATCAATATTTAACTTTTTATCAATTTCATCCCATTTTTTTATATTATCTTCTTTTAATTTCAATATCATTTTTTTAAAAATTTTAGTTAAAGTCTTAACATCATCTAAAGCTCTATGTGCAACTTCTACTTTAATATTTAAATGTTTTGCGATATAGCTTTGCTTAAACTTAGAAAGTTCTGTATAAAGCATTTTAGCAAGAATTAAAGTATCTATATATGTATGATTCATTTCTAAACCCATTTTTTCAACAATGTATTTAATAAATCCAATATCAAAGTCAGCATTATGTGCTACTAAGATTGAATCAGTACCAATAAAATTTAAAAAATCCTTAATTACCTCTTCTTTTTTAGGTGCATCTTTTACCATTTCGTCTGTTATTCCAGTTATCTTGATTATATTTTCAGGTATCTTCATTTCAGGATTAACAAAAGTTTCAAATTGATCAATTATTTTTCCATTTTTGTATTTAATAACTGCAAGTTCTGTTATTTTATCATTTCTAAATGAAAGGCCTGTGGTCTCAATATCCAAAACACAGTATGTAGAATTTTCTATATCTTGATTTTTAGAAAAAGAAAGAGCTGATTTACTATCAGTTGCAAGAACACCTTTTAATCCATAAATAGGCTTAATGCCTGAATTCATAGTTTCATACATTATATCTGGATATGCTTGAACAACAGAATTATCTGTTATACCTATTGCTTTCATATTATTTTTTTTAACAACAGAAATTAATTCTTTAGGTGAAATTAATCCTTCTAACATGCTCATTTGTGTATGTGCTGTTAATTCCACTCTTTCTTCTTTATGTTCTGTTGTTTCTTGTTTAACTTGATTTTTATCAATATCTTTATCTTTTTCTTTTAATTTTTCTTTATTTTTATCTTTTTCTAAGTTTTTATTATCTTCTGTTATATCAAAAACTGCACTTCCTTTTATAATTAATTCATTAGTGTAATTATCAAAATCTACTTTTCCTAAAATTTTTATTTTTTTAGCTTTTTTCAATCTGTTTTCTATTTCTGAAAGATCTTCTTTTAACACAAAAGATTTTGAATAAATTGAATAGGTACCATCATATATATTTATAGTGACAATAGCTTTATTGTCTTTAATTTCAATAAAATTAAATGATACTATTTCTCCTTCAACCTTTATCATTTTAGAATCTTCATCAATATCTGAAATTTTCACTAAAGGTAAATCTGTTTTTCTGGGTTTTCCAATTATTAAATTAGGTATAGTAAAATCGATATTTTGAGTATAACTTTTAAAGTTATTTTTATATTTATTAGAATTATTATTACCATTGTTATTACTGTAGCCATTACTATTTCCATTGTTATTACTGTCTTTATTATCCATGTCTGTATTAGTTTTTTGAGTATTATTTATTGTATCACGGTTGTTTGAAATTCCATCATTGTTATAATTCTTTTTTTCATTAACATTTTGAATTTCTTTAATAATATTTGAAGTTAATTTTTTTTGTTCTTGTTGTATATCTAGTGAAATAGTTTCACAATATTCTTGATCCACATTATCTTTAATAATTAAGCTGTGATTACTAGAATATATTTCTGAAATTATTTTCTTTATTTCTAAATCATAATTATTATTACATATAAAATTAGCCCCTTTTATAGGCAAAGAAACTACGAGTTTTTCATCTACAGCTTCAATTTTACTGTTATCTAACATTGCTTGCATTATAGGTTTACTTCTGGTTAAGTATTTAACTAAATCATTCCATTCAGAAATAATTTTTGGTGTTTGATTTTCTTTATATTTTAATTTTAAAGTTATTTCTCTATTTTCTTCTTTCTCTAAAAAGTCTTTAAATAAAAAAACCTCAGAACAAGATAAACTTGCCTTAGGTTTTAATTCTAATTCTAATTTATTTTCTGAGTTATTTATAATAGTATATTCACTTTGCAATATGTCCTTAAAATTATTGTTTTTATATTTATCAGCTAATATACCGCTCATTATTTCCCCTTAATTGTCTTTATATTTACCTTTAAATCTTTTATTTATATTAAGATTTTCAGAGTTTACTAAGTAACATATACTTATATATTGCTTGTATTTATATTCATTTTATATTTATACTTATTTTTAGTTTTTTAAATTTTTCTTTTATTATGTTTCTTATTTATATTTTTATTAGTGCTATTAGTTTTTTTCTTGTTTTCTGTTTTTGTAGTAGTTTTATTATTTTTGTTATCTTTATTTTCACTCTTTATATTAAACATTTCTTCAAAACTAGATTTTTTTTCTGTATTTTCTACAAATCCCATTATACTAATTAATTTTGGCATAACTTCTTCTTTAAAGTTATGTATGGGTTTAATAAAAAAACCAGTTGCAAAAAAAGATTTATCAGAAGATTTCATTTTAAAGAAAAGATCAGTCATATTATATTTTTGATTTACTTTAAATAACCACCATGATGATTCTGAAAGTATAGATGATTTTTTATCTAAATTTTCATACTGAACTTCTTCTATATCTTTATATCTAACTTCGTAATGATTTTTAAAGTGAAACCTTCTATTGTATACTAACTTATATTTATATAATTCAATGGTTCTTGATTCTATTCGAATTTTATTAATAACAAAATATAGTACAACAAAAGTGGAGTATACTATTAAGTTAAATATGCCTGTTAAAAGATTATTCTGAAATGAAACTATAATAGAAAAAATAAGTAATATTGCTATTAAAAGGAAAGTAAATGGTGTTTTCAATAATTCATAACCCAATTTATATTGAGCTTTAATTGTATATAGAACCTTTAAATCATTTTTATTTTCTTCTTCTTCAATTAATCCTTCATAACAATCAGTACAAATATCTCCCTTTTTTTCTAATTGTCTTCCACAAATTTTACAAAAATACATAATTACCTCTACATTAAAATTTTAATTAATAAATATGCCATTGGTGCTGCAAATATAAGACTATCTACTCGATCTAAAAGCCCACCTTGACCTGGTAAAAGATTCCCAAAATCTTTTACATTATATGCTCTCTTTGTGTATGAAGCTAATAAATCTCCTAGTTGTGACACTACACTTAAGAAAGTTGAAACTATAAACATTATATAATAATTGAGATTGAAATCATAATATGTGTTTACAATAGCAGTGTATATCATAGAAAAAATAACTGCTGAAACAATTCCTGCAAGTGAACCTTCTATAGTTTTATTTGGACTAATTTTAGTTAGCTTATTTTTTCCAAATTTTTTACCTACTAAGAATGCAAAAGTATCTGTTGCAACTACTATTGTTATTAATAAAGTAAATTTAATATTTCCTTGCTCTAAAAAGAACATCTTAATTAAAAAAAGTGGGAGTCCTATAGTATAGATGTATCCAAATATAGCAATTGGAATTGAATTAAAAGAATATCTTTCAGAAGAAAGCAATCCAATTATTACTGTAATAATAAAAATTATAGCAAAAGATATAAATAAATAATCAAATACTTTTTCTTTAAATATGAATAAAAGCACTCCTAAAGCTATAGTTAAAATAAATCCAAAAATCATATAAGGAGATAACTTTAAGTCTGTACATGAAAAGTATTCCCAAAGAATAATCATGCTTGCTAAAACAGTTAATGCAATAGAAAATATTATATTATTTAAAAGGATTAGTAATACAATTACTCCTATATATACTATTCCACTGCTTCCTCTTAATATTATCTCAGGTAATTTTTTTTTCATATATTTACTTTCCACCAAATCTTCTTTCACGATTTTGAAAACTTTCTAAAATGTTTTTAAGATCTTCAATTCTAAAATCAGGCCAATATTTTTTTTCAAAGAATAATTCTGAATATGAATTTTGCCAAATTAAAAAATTACTTAATCTCATCTCGCCACTAGTTCTAATTATAATTTCTGGATCAGGTACATTTTTAGAGTACAAATAATTAGGAATTATTTCTTCTGTAATGTCTTCTTTCTTTAATTTCCCTAATTGCACGTCATCTACGATTTTACTTATAGCTTCTGTAATTTCTAATCTTCCACCATAATTAAAGCATAAATTAAGTTGCATTCCTGTATTATTTTTTGTTGTTTCTTCTAATTCTTCAATCATTTTAATGAATTTTGAATTTAAATTTGTTTTAGAAGAAAAAAACTTAATTTTTAAATTATTTTCTTTTGATTTTAAAACTTTTCTAAAAAACACTATAAAAAGTTTCATTAAATAATCTACTTCTTCTTTATCTCTATTCCAATTTTCAGTTGAAAAGATATAAACAGTTAAATATTTAAGTCCAATTTTATCTGCTTCTTTAGCTAATTTTTCTAAATTATCTGCTCCTTCTTTATGTCCTAAGTATGTTGAAATTCCTTTTTCCCTAGCCCATCTTCTGTTCCCATCAAGAATAATTCCTACATGTTTTACATCCATTAAACCGTCATTATCTCCTTTTCTTTTTGTTCGGCTATTTCGTCTATCTTTTTTGTATACTTGTCTGTTAAGTCTTGTATATTATCTTCCATTCTTTTAGTTTCATCTTCAGACAAATTGTCTTCTTTTTTTGATTTTAATATATCATCATTAGCTTCTCTACGAATATTTCTAATAGTAATCTTAGTTTCTTCTTGTTTCTTTTTAACATCTTTAGTTATTTCTATTCTTCTTTCTTCAGTTAATTCTGGAAAGACTAATCTAATTACCTTTCCATCATTCATTGGTGTAATACCAAGATTTGCTTCATTAATTGCTTTTTCAACTTCTTTTAAAATATTCTGATCCCATGGTTGTACTAAAATCATTCTTGCTTCAGGAACTGATATCCCTGCAATTTGATGAATAGGAGTTGGTACTCCATAATATGAAACTATAACCTTATTCAAAATTGTTGGATTTGCTCTACCAGCTCTAATCTCAGAATATGATTTGTTTAAATATTCTATTGCTTGTTCCATTTTTTCTTTATACTCGTCTAAATTCATTATTCCTCCTCATTATCTGTAATCAATGTTCCAATATGTTCACCATTAGCAGCTTTAACTAAATTTTTTGGTGTTTTTATTCCAAACATCATGATTGGTATATGATTTTCCATACATAATGCTGCTGCTGTTGCATCAATTGCTTTTAAATCTTTATTTATTATATCTAGATATGAAATTTTTTCTATTCGTTGTGCATCAACATCTTTATTAGGATCTGCTGTATATAGTGCATCAATATTTTTTGCTAATATAACTAATTCTGATTCTGTTTCAATTGCTTTTAATGCTGCTGCTGTATCTGTAGTAAAAAATGGACTTCCTGTACCACATGCATATATAACAACCATACCCTGTTCTAAGCTTTCTATTGTTGTTTTTTGATTATATGGTTCAGCAATTTTTTCAATATCCATGGATGTTTGTATTCTAGCTTTAACTCCAATTTTTTCTAAAACATCTTGCATAGCTAATGCATTAATTGCTGTAGCTAACATTCCCATGTAGTCAGATGTTGCTCTGGTAATTTCTTCACCTTCTCTTCCTCTCCAAAAGTTTCCTCCACCAATTACAATTGAAATTTGAATTCCACTTTCAACAATTTCTTTGATTTCTTCACACATTCTCTTTAAAATGTCAAAATTTATGCCTTTCCCTTCATCTCCAGCTAATGCTCCTCCGCTTAATTTTAATAATACTCTTTTAAATTTCATATCATCTCCAAATTATATTTATATTATTTATATTATATATTCTTTAGAAATGTTTTTCAATTAAAAGAGTACTAAATTTTTATTTTCTATATTTAATTATTTTTTATTTAATTTAATTTAATTTTATTGTTTAATTTAATTTTATTGTTTAATTTTATTATTTATTCTTTATTAAAATGTTATTTTTTTAATTTGATATTCTACTATACCAACAGGAGCTTCTACTTTTATATGATCTCCTTGTTTGTTTCCTAATAAAGATTTTCCTAATGGAGAAATATTAGAAATTTTATTTTCTAATATGTTTGCTTCATCTGGTCCTACTATTGTATACTTTTGTTCACTTTTATCTATAACATTTGTAATATATACAGTTGAACCAATTTCAACTTTCCCTGTTTTAAGTGAATCTTCATCTATAATTATTACATTTTTAATTTTTTCTTCAATTTCTGCTATTTTATTTTCATTCAAAAGCTGAGCTGCTTTTGCTTCATCATATTCAGCATTTTCTGATAAATCTCCAAATTCTATAGCAGTTTTAATTCTTTCTGCTATCTCTTCTCTTTTTTCTACTTTTAAACTTTTAAGCTCTTCAAGTATTTTTTCATAACCTTCTTTTGTTAAATATACCTCTGTATTCATGTCGACCTCCTTTGATCACTGTAATGTTCTTAATTTTTATTTTAGTTTTTTAGTTTTTTAGTTTTTTTAATTAATTTTATTGTTATTGCCATATTAGTTAAAATAAGAAATACATTTAAATAAACATATCTCTTCTTTTATAATTAATATTTTATTTTAACCTTATTGTTTAAACATTTTGCTTTATATTTTACTTATTTTTTTATTACTAAATATTTATTTTTTTTAGAGTATAATTAGTATACACTATATAAATATTTTTGCAAGCAAATAAATTACTTTGTATTTAATAAAAAACTATACATATTTGCTAATACAGCTTATTATTATGTGTCTTTACTTTTAATTATTTGTTTTAATTTTTGTTTAAATTTATTCTATATTTAGTTTTCTTTATCAAATAAATATTCTAAATATTTTTTCATAAAATCAGTTATTTCTCCATTCATAACTGCTTCTACATTCCTTACTTCATAATTAGTTCTATGGTCTTTGACTAATGAGTATGGATGAAAAACATAGGATCTTATTTGGCTACCCCATTCTATCTTTGACTGTTTTCCTAAAAGTTCTTTTTGTTCTTCTTTTTTCTTTTCTTCTTCTAATAAATATATCTTAGATTTTAATAATTTCATTGCAGTTTCTCTGTTTTTTAATTGAGATCTATCACTTTGACAAGTAACCACAATATTAGTTGGTATATGTGTAATCCTTACAGCAGAAGATGTTTTATTTACATGTTGTCCACCTGCGCCTGAAGCTCTATATGTATCAATTCTTATATCTTCTTCATTTATATTTATTTCTATATTCTCATCAATTTCAGGTAAACATTCAAGTGAAGCAAACGATGTATGTCTTTTTTTAGCTGAATCAAATGGAGATATTCTAACTAATCTGTGTACACCCATTTCGCCTTTTAAATATCCATAAGCATATTCACCTTTTACTATAAATGTAACAGATTTAATTCCAGCTTCATCTCCATCTAATATATCAATTTCTTCTAATTCAAAATTATTTTTACTTGCCCACTGAATATACATTCTATATAGCATCTCTACCCAATCTTGTGCTTCAGTTCCACCTGCGCCTGAATGTAAAGTACAAATAGCATTTGAATCGTCATATTGTCCATTAAATAATTGTAAAATTTTAATATTTGAAAGTTTAGATTCAATTTTAGATAATTCCGTGCCAATTTCATTTGATAATTCTTCATCATACTCTACGTCAAATATTGAAATTATATCCTTTAAATAAAGAATCTGAGATTCAATTGCTTTTAAATCTTCAATAGGTTCTTTTAAAGATTTTAGTTCTTTAAAAATTTTTGTTGTTTCTTTTTGAGAATATTTAGACCAGAAGTCTTCTTTATTAGTTAACTCTTCTAATTCTTTTATTCTTAAATTTCTTACATCATTGTCAAAGTAAACCTCTTAGGTTATTCTTATCGTTTTCTAATTCTTTAATTTTTAATTTATATTCATCTAATTCAATCATTTTTTTCTTATCCTTAATAATATTTTAACAAATTATTTTAATTTAAATGAACCTTGTTGAGATGCAAAAATATTAAGTGCAGTTCCTGTGTTTGTATCTGAATCATATTTTATAAGAAACGGTTGTAAAATATCATCATTGGTTTTTAACCAAAGAAGGTATGTATTTAATAATTCAGTAGTATTTGTCATCATAGCTGTTGAAGCATTTTTAATATCATTAGCAAGTATTTCTGCATTTTGGATTGTATTATCATTTGCTATTTCATCAGCCTTTAATGTAATATAAAGACCATTATAAACTTCATAAGTTCCAGAATATGTTGATCCTTCATTATACACAACTGTAAAGGTGCTATTTGGATTGAAACTAAATACTGCACCATCAGCTATTGTTTTATAATCAAATGAATTCCCAGAAAATATTTCCCTTGTATAATTACCTTCAACTTTATTTTTGTTATTATTTATATCGATATCATTATTGTTACTATTATTATAATTGCTATTAATATCTTTATTTTCATAGTTGTCATAATAATTATTATTGTTATTATAATTGTCCTTATTTGTTTCATTATAATAATCGTCATTTTTTTTATTGTTTCCCGAATATAACATCTTTATAATAAATAAAATTCCTAAAAATATAATAAGCATAACAACAATTACACTTATTATTATTAAAGGGTTCTTTTTTTTCTTATTTGAGATATTATTAGTTTCATTTGAATTTAATTTTTGTTGATTTTGAGTTTGATTTACTTGTTGATTGTTATTAACATTTTCCACAGCTGCTCCACAATTTTTACAAAATTTATCCTCTTTGCTTAATTGATTTTTACAATTTTTACAATACATATGTATTCTCCTTGTCTATTTGGCATATATTATTATTTTTATTAAATTTTATATAAGATTAACATTCTTTTAATAGTTTAATATATTATTAAGTTTATTTGCCACAGCAATTCTTATACTTCTTACCACTGCCACATGGACATGGATTATTTCTTCCAACTTTTTTATCAGTATTAACAATTGGCTGGGCTTTTTCAATCTTC
>CAZCCM010000023.1:0-12549 GCA_964497325.1 uncultured Lachnospiraceae bacterium
ATTTCTTCCAACTTTTTTATCAGTATTAACAATTGGCTGGGCTTTTTCAATCTTCGGATTATTTATTTGCTTTTCTTCAGGAAGTTTTAATTCTTCTTGTGAAGCACTAGTTATTTGTATTTTTTGTTTTTTATCTAATCTTTGATCTTCAACTTTTTTAACATGTGTTAACATCTTTGTAAATTGAAGTTTAATTTGTAAATTCATTTCATCAAATAATTCTGAACCTTCAATTTTGTATTGTATAACAGGATCTCTTTGTCCATAACCCCTTAATCCTATACCATTTTTCAAATCATCCATTGTGTCAATATGTTCCATCCAAGCATCATCTACAACAGATAATAATATATATCTTTCAATTTCTTCATAATCTTTAGGATGTTTTTCATGTTCACTTTCAATATAATTTATTATTAATTCAATAAAAGTATCTATTAATTCATTAACATTTATTTTTTCTAGCTTATTTCCATCTTCATTTAAAAGATATTTTTTAGGATCTATTGTTAAATTGTTTATTATTTCTCTGCTAATCATGTCATAATTATATGTTCCAGTTTCTAATTCTTCTCTATATGTATTTATTAATGTTTCAATTGAAGATTTAACCATTGATAATGCTTGCTCATGAATATTTTCTCCATTTAGAACTTGTCTTCTTTGAGTATATATTAAATGTCTTTGTATGTTTATAACATCATCATAGTTTAATGTATGCTTTCTTGCAGAAAAATTTAATCCTTCTATTCTTTTTTGTGCATTTTCTATAGCATTTGATATAACTTTTACTTGAATAGGCATATCCTCAGGAATATCTAACGTGTCATAAAGTCTTGTCACTATATCTCCACCAAAAATTTTCATTAGTTTATCTTCTAAAGAAAGATAAAATACAGATTCTCCTGGATCTCCTTGACGACCAGATCTTCCTCTTAATTGATTATCTATTCTTCTAGCATCATGTCTTTCTGTTCCAACTATTTTCAATCCACCGGCTTCAATAACTTTTTTTCTGTCTTCCTCATTTTCTTTTGTAAATTTTTCTTTTAATTCTTTAAAATATTTCCTATCATTTAGTATAGTTTCGTCATCTGTTTCAGAATATGCAGTTGCATTTAAAATATCTTCTTCTGTTTTTCCTTCTTTCCTCATTTGTTGTTTAGCTAAGAATTCCGAATTACCACCTAACATTATATCTGTACCACGACCAGCCATATTTGTTGCAATAGTTATAACACCAGGTTTTCCTGCTTGAGCTATAATTTCAGCTTCTCTTTCATGTTGCTTAGCATTTAAAACTTGATGTTGTAATCCCTCTTTTTTAAACATAGCCGACAATATTTCAGAAGTTTCTACAGAAGTAGTTCCAACTAAAACAGGTTGACCTTTTTCATGTGACTCTCTTACATTTGCTAAAACATTATTAAATTTTGCAGCCTCTGTTTTAAATATTATATCTGCCTTATCTTGTCTAATTATAGGCATATTTGTTGGAATTTCAATAACATCTAAATTATATATTTGGTCAAATTCATCTTTTTCTGTCATTGCAGTTCCAGTCATACCAGATAATTTAGAATATAACCTAAAGTAGTTTTGAAAAGTAATAGTAGCTAAAGTTCTAGATTCATCTTCTATTTTAATTCCTTCTTTAGCTTCAATTGCTTGATGAAGCCCATTTGAATATCTTCTTCCATGCATAATTCTTCCTGTAAATTCATCAACAATTAAAGCTTCTCCATTTTCTACAATATAATCAATATCATTTTTCATAACACCATGTGCTTGAATTGCTTGCGTAACATGATGAACTAATTCGGAATTTTCTAAATCATTATAGTTTTCTAAACCAAAATATTTTTCAGCTTTATGTATTCCTTTTTCAGTTAGTGATGCTGTTTTTGCTTTTAAGTCGACAATGTAATCATATTCCGATAAATCTTCTTGTTCATCTTCAGTTAATGAATTAATATCTAGAAAAGACTTTGCCTTTTCTTCAATAACTTCTTTTTTAGAAAGTGTTTTAACAAAATCATTTGCCTTCTTATATACATCATTAGATTTTCCTGCTTTCCCAGAAATTATAAGAGGTGTTCTAGCTTCATCTATTAATATACTATCAATCTCATCTATTATTGCATAATTAAGTTCTCTTTGAACTAAGTCATTTGCATTAATAGCCATATTATCTCTTAAATAATCAAAGCCTAATTCATTATTTGTAGTATATATAATATCTTTATTGTATTCCTTCTTTTTTTCTTCTTTTGTCATCCTATTTAAGTTAAGACCTACAGTAAGACCTAAAAAAGTAAATACTTTTCCCATCCATTCACTATCTCTTTTAGCTAAATATTCATTAACAGTAACAATATGCACTCCTTTGCCTGTTAAAGCGTTTAAATATGCAGGCAAAGTTGCAACTAATGTCTTACCTTCACCAGTTTTCATTTCAGCTATTTTACCTTGATGTAGAATAATTCCACCTATTAATTGAACATCGAAATGTCTCATATTTAATATTCTTTTTGAAGCTTCTCGAACTACTGCAAATGCTTCTGGAAGAATATCATCCAAAGTTGAACCTTTAGCTAATAATTTTTTAAAATACAATGTTTTTGCTGATAATTCATTGTTAGATAAATCTTGTATCTCTTCTTCTAATTCATTTATTTTTTTTACTATATCCATAGTTTTCTTAATTTCTTTATCACTATGCGATTTAAAAATTTTTTTAAATATACTCATTAATTTTCTCCATTTTCTTTATGCTTTAATAAAATTTAATAAATTAATTTTATCATTGAAATATTAATTTAGCAAATAAAAAGAACTCTTTTGAAGTTCTTTTTTATTCTATGTTTTATTATTTTTTTCTAATTATTTAATATGCAGTCCAACCACTATCAGCTACAATAACTGCTCCATTAATAAATGATGAATCTTCAGAAGCTAAGAATAATGCTACATTTGCAATGTCTTCTGGTTGTCCCTGTCCAATATTTGAACCAATTCCTGACATAACAACTTCTAACCCTGTTTTGCTCATATTCTCTTGATTAATTGATTCAGTAATATTTGTATCAATAGATCCTGGAGCAATAAGATTACATCTAATTCCACTTCTACCATATGCTTGTGCTGTATTTTTAGTGAATCCAGCCATTGCATGTTTAGTTGCAACATATGCAACTCCACCTCTGCCACCAGCTATTGACCCTACAGAACCAATATTTATTATATTCCCTTTAATTGAGTTCTTTAAAAAGTAATTTACTGCTTTTCTTGAAGCATACATTGGTGCTGTTAAGTTAATTTGAAAAACTCTGTCCCACACATCATCTGTTATTTCACCAACATTCATATAGTTATCTAAAATCCCAGCATTATTAACTAAAATATCTAATCTACCAAATTTTTCAACTGCTAAATCAATCATTTTTTCATTTGAATCTCTTTTTGATATATCTGCAGCTAATGTGATTAAATTTGCTGTTGCTTCTTCTGCTGCCATTTCACTTAATCTTGTCTCATTTATATCAACTGCAACAACTTTAGCTCCTTCTTTTAAAAATTCTTTAACCATTGCCTTACCCATTCCTGATGCTCCACCAGTTATTACTGCTACTTTGTTATTTAATTTCATATCTTCCTCCTATATAATTTATTTTATATGATAAAAAACGTTTTATCAAAGAATATTTTATTATATTTTTGTAATATTAAATTTTAGTAAATACATCTGTCAAAATATTTATCTGCAATTTTTGAAAGTTCTAATAAAATTCTATTAGATACTGTAAAGTCATATATTTTACTTAAGTCTGAATTAAATATATATGTTAATGCCATTAATGTCTCTTTTTGAATTCTAATACTATTTCTAATTTTTATGTTTTCATCAATAATTAATACTTTGTTATCTTCAAAATCAAAAACAAATTCATAATGATGTTCATTATCTTTTTTAGGCAATTCAACTAATTCAGGTTTAAACCCAAGTTGACCAAGTAATCTCAATTTAAAAACTGATTCTATAAAAACATCAGATTTAAAATTATTATTTAATACATCTTTATCTTTATCTTTATCTTTATTTTTATCTTTATTAATAGTTTTTTCTGGTTTATTGTTCAAAGAAATATATTGCAAAGTAAGAATAAAAAGTTTTAAAAGATTATGTTCAAAATAGTTTTCTAAAGCAACACAATTAATAGCTTTTGTAATATTAGTTGCCAACAGTAATTTATCATAATCTTCATATATTTCATAGAACATTTCTATAGGGGTTGCTTCATTTACTTTAAATGTTGAACTAGCCTTATATAAGGTAAAATTAGAAAGACAAAGAAATTGAGTCCCAGACAAAAGAGAAGACCTAAGTCTTCTTGATTGTTTTGCTATTGCATTTATTTTTCCATATTCTGAAGTAAGAATTGTAAGCATTTTATCTGAATCAGAAACTGCATTTTCTGCGATTACAATTCCAACAGTTTTAATTATTTTACTCACTTTTAAATCTCTTTACTATGTTTTCTTTATTAATCCAATCTTTGTTTACTTTAACCCATGCATTCATATTCAATTTTATATCTAACATTTTTTCTAAATCTTCTCTAGCATAAGTTAAAATTCTTTTTAACATCTCCCCATCTTTTCCTATTATAATACCTTTATGACTATCTTTAACACAATAAATAGTGACATCTACATCATATATCTCTTTGCCCTTTAAAGTTTTCCTTAGCTTCATTTTATCTACTTCCACAAAAATTCCATGAGGTATTTCTTCTCTTAATAGCTTTAAAGCTTTCTCTCTTACTACTTCTTCTACTATTTCTCTTTCTGTTTGATCAGTGTATTCTTCTTCTGAAAAATATTTAGGCCCTTCTTTTAAATTATTTAAAATCTCTGGTATAATTTGATCAAAATTATGATTTGTTTCAGAAGAAATAGGTATTATACTTTTAAAAGGATATAGTTTAGAATAATCTTCTATTAATTTTAAATCTTTACCTTTATCTTTACCAAATTTAAATTTATCTATTTTATTAATTAATAATATTATAGGTTTTGTATTTAACTTATTATTTTCTTTTATTTTATCTAATATCTGTAAATCTTCTGGTGTGATTCTTGGTTCAACTACAAATATTATTAAATCAACATCTAAATTTGAAAAATATGCAGTTTCATTCATAACCTTATTTAATTTATATCTACCTTTATGTATACCTGGAGTATCTAAGAATATTAATTGATAATTATCTGTCGTTAATATTCCTTTAATTTGTTTTCTTGTTGTTTGTTGTTTTGGTGTAACAATAGATACTTTCTCATTTAATAATTTATTTAATATAGTAGATTTACCTACATTAGTTCTTCCTAAAAAGCCTATAAAGCCTGATTTAAAATTTTTTTCTATCATATCTTCCTTATCTTACTTTACTTCTCTAATTATTTTAATGTTTTTCTCTTTTAATAATTCCTCTAATTTTTTTGATTCTAATTTAGTTTCTTCTTCTAAATTAAGTTTTTCTCCATTTATATTAGTATTTTCTGTTTGTTCATTTGCTTTTTTATCACCTTTTATTTCAATATTTTGAGTATCAGGTATTATAAAGATGAAAGTGTTTCCATCATTTATTTTAAGTTCAGTTCCATCTTCCAAGGTATATATTGTTTGAGAGTCAACAGTTTCTTTATTTGCTTTAATTTTAACTCCTTCACCTTCTGTAAAATAATACCCAGAAAGTTCTCTATCTGTTTCAACATGCACTCTGCCACTTCCTTCACCATATCCAGTTAAAAGTGTTGTACTTGCTCTTAAAATCATAATATTTGTTGCTGCAAGAGGTTTGTCTGTTGCTCCATCTTTAAGTAATTGATCGAATTCATATTTTTCATACTTTTTTGTTTCTTCATTGTATTTTAATTTTAAATCACCTGCCTCACTATATCCTGCTTCAACAATTGTAGCAGAAATTGAGTCTTTAAATTTAACAGGTAGCAATGAATATTTTAAAGGAGTTTTTGTTTTTGTTGTTAACGAAAAATTATTAGCATTTATTGAATTTAATATTCTTTCACTGCTTGAAATAGCATTATGTGGTGCCAATTTTGTTTCATCCCTATAAAATAATCCATCCGTATATTCAACAGAATCAATACTCCTAGAATTTATTTCAGACTCTGCTCTAGGACTATGCCCTTCATGTACAAATATAGCGTCATATTCTTTTACATAATCTAAAAAATAATGTCTCGCACTTCTTAATGGACCAATTTTTTCAAGATTAGGTTTATCTTTAAAAATAGCCATTATTCTGCTTATACCAGCTTCAACAGGCATTTCATATACAACTATTGCTTCATTAACACTGTATTGTGGCCAAGCCTCTTCAGTATTACCTATCATAACTGCATATGGTCTTGTATCACTATTCTTATCAATAATATTAAAATTAAAACCATCTGTATCTATACTTAGACTATGTATAGCAGATACATCTTTTTTAATAAATTTAAGATAAATAACGTATGCTAAAGCTAATACAAGAATTATACTTAAAATAACAATTATTATTATGCAAACTTTTTTAGACTTATTTTTCTTTTTATCCTGCTCCTCACTTCTACTAAAACTTCCTTCTTTTTTAACATCGTTTAACTTTGAATCATTTTTTGACATTTTTTCTCCTTTACTATCTTTTTTATCATTTTCTTTTAAATCTTTTTCATAATTATTATTTAAATTCATAAACCGCCTCCTATAATTTTAATCATTGAATAAACAATGCTTGCAATTATAATTCCTAAAATTGCCCCTGCAACAACCTCCCAAATAGTTCTTCTGTCATTAGCAATTCTATTTGAAGCTATTAACATAACAAAAATTAAAGAAGAAGCAATAATAATTGTATTTTTTGTTTGTGACCATATAGCCATAAATATTGAAGTTGCAATCATAACTTGTCCACTAGGAATAAATTTATTTAATGATATTTTTTTAGATATCAGCTTTAACACCACTATAGCTACTAATGTTATAACAATTAAAGCTGTAAAATACATTGTTGGATTTGCTGTTGACCAACTAACTAAATAATTTAATCCAAAAGTTGCAATTTTTTCAAAAAACACAAAATATGCAATAACTATAGCATTTAAAACTGATATAACTACAGCACCTGCTGCAACATCTTTTGCTACTTTTGCTTTAGGATGAAATTTATCTGTATTTAAATCAACAACTGCTTCAATTGCAGTATTAATCATTTCTGCAAATACAACAAAAAACATTGCTAAGACAACTAAAACTATTTCAGTTTTAGTTAATTTAAATAACATTCCTAAAATCAATGCAAATACTATTAATCCAAATTGTACTTTAATGTTTCTTTCATCTTGTGCAGCAGTTAAAATACCACTTGCTGCGTTTTTTAAACTATCTGAATATTTTTTATTCTTACCAATTTTTATTTTTTTTGTATTTTCATCAATATTTTCAGTAGTATTAGTAGTATCGGCAGTATCATCGGTAATATTTTTTTCTAAATTATCAGTATTATTATTGTTTAAATTATTATCCATTCTTATCGTCATCCTCTCTTACTATACCTAAATTTTTTAAAAGTTCTTCTTCTTTTTTTCTCATTACTGTCTTATCTTCATCTTTAATATGATCTTCACCTAAAAGGTGATAAAAACCGTGTACTAAAATATATGCAAGTTCTCTAGTTATAGAATGATTGTATTCAATAGATTGTTCTTCTACTTTTTCTAAATTCACATAAATTTCGCCAAAAGACCATTCGTCCTCTGTATATAGCTTTAAATTTATTGGTAAATTTTCATTATTTTTACTATATTTTATAATATCTGTAATTTCAGATTTTTCAAATACAGGAAAAGATAAAACATCAGTAGTTTTATCTACTCCTCTATATTTTCTGTTTTTTTCTCTAATTTCATCTGGCGATACAAACACAATTAATAAAAAAAAGTTATAAGGTACTTGCTCTTTTTTAAGAGCTTCCCCTAAAACTTTTTTTGTTAATTTTTCAATATTTTCTATATTGTTTAATGCTTTAATTCTATTAGTATATTTTATTTTAACTTGTTCTAACATTCCTTCTCCATATAAGATTTTAATTACATGCAACTAAAAATCTTTTAAAAGATTGACCAGTATAATCTCTATTGATTCCATCTATTATTTTAATAACACCTAATTCGTTTAATTTAGATTTATATATTTTTTTTAGTTCAATCATTTTTGGAGATTTTTCTTCTTTAATTTTTCTATATTCTTCTAAGACTATTAATGTTTCCTTTTCTTTTTCAGTTGAAGCATTTGTATAATTTTCCCAAAACTTTTTATTCTTTTCTCTTTCAACTTTATCATCCCAATAAATTTTAACAGAAAGTAGCTTTAGATTATACTCTTTAACGAGCATTAATAACATCTGATAAGCTTTTTCTTTTTTATGTTCATTTGAAGTATTTACTAATAATAATCTAGTATCTTTTAATAGTTTTTCATAGCATTGCTCAGCAACAATTAAAGGTAATGAATGAGTAAATAATGATCTACTTATAGAAAGTAACAACATGTTTTTTTCTAAAAATGCTTTTTCATCTAATTTTCCAACAGTAAATGTAGTAAATTTATCATATTCTTTTATTATATCTTTGTAATTAGCTTCTCCTTCAATTTCAAACTTTATTGGTATTATTTTATTTAAATATTCTTCTATAGTTGAAAAAATGTTTAAATACACTTGAATATTACTAGTCTTTTGTGACATTCTGTCATCAGTTATTTTAACTGAATAATTCTTTAATATACCTTTGTATAGTCTATCTTGTTTTTCAATATATAGCTTTTTAAAAGAATTATCATATTTTGATTGTTTATTTTCTTCTACTACATTATTATAATCTAATTCTAATAAATACTTTTGTTTTCTAAACTTATATTCAATATATTCTTCATCTTTATTAGAAGCAACCTTATGGTATTTGATTAAAGCTTCTTTTTCAAATTCTGAAGCTTTGCCACTCATAACTTTTTTTCTAATTGAATCTAAAATATATTTATCTATATATTCTAAATATTCTACATATAAGTTTTCATATTTTTCTAAAGCTTTTTCTTTTTTACTTGCATCTTCAACTGTTATTGTTTTATTAAATACATCATATGCTTTTACTAATTGTTTTCTTTTGTTTGATATTTTATAAGAATTATAATTAAGTTCAGCAGGTAGAAAAAAAAGACTAAAAGCTTTTGTTAATCTTTTAAAACCTCCTAAATCATTGTTTGATATTAATGAAAGATTTTCCCCAATCATATTTTCTCCTTTTCCCTTTTGTACTTTAAAAAAATATTATCATATATCAAAAATTTTTGCTACAGTTTTGCAAAAAAAATGTAATATTTTTGTAATATTCCTATTTTTTCTTTTCCTATTTTTTTCTTTTTCTAAGCTCTCTCGCATGCTCTAAAGCTTCTTTTGTTAAAGTACCACTAGAGATTCTTGCAATCTCTTTAATAGTTTCATCCTCATCCAACCTTTTTACTTTTGTTTTAGTAATTCCATCTTCATCTGTTTTATATATATAATAATTACTATCACCTTGAGCTGCTAAAGTAGCTAAATGAGTTACACATAAAACTTGATGTCTTCTTGCTATATGTTTTAATTTTTCCCCTGCTACCTGACCTGTTATTCCACTAATACCAGTATCTATTTCATCAAATACAAGAATTGGTGTTTCATCTTGATCAGATAAGACAGTTTTAATAGCTAACATTATTCTACTCATCTCCCCACCGGAAGCTATTTTCTCTAATGGTAAATAATCAGAACCCTTATTTGTCATTATCAAATAATTTATATTATCTTTTCCATAAATATTAAATTTATCAACTTTCTTTATATCAACTAAAAACTTTGCAGACTTCATTTCCAAATCATTTAATTCCATGCTAACTCTTTTTGAAATGTCTTCTGCATGATTCTTCCTAATTTTATATAACTCATCTGCTAAAATTTCCATTTTAGTTTCAAGTTCTTCTAATTCTTTATTAAAACTTTCTTTTTTTTCTTCAAAATTAATTAATTTTTTATGTTCTTCTTTAATGTTTTTTAAATAATTATTTATATCTTCAATAGTTTTTCCATACTTTCTTTTTAAGGAATTAATTTTATCTAATCTAGCCTCTATTCTTTTTATTTGATTAGAATCTATACTAATATCTTCTATCTCACTCTTTATGTCATAACTTACTTCTTCAATATCATAGAATGCAGATTTTAAAGCATCTAAATACTTTTGATATTTATCATCTATTGAAGAAATGCTTTCTATTTGACCTATAGTTACAGAAAGATTTTTTATTATATCTTCTGATAAAAGTTCATTAGATAAAGTAAGATTTTCTATTATTTTTTCGCTACTGTTAAGTACTTTAAATGTTTTTTCTAATTCTTCATCTTCTTTTTCTTTTAATTGTGCTTCTTCAATTTCTTCAATTTGAAAAGCTAAAAGTTCAATTTGTCTTTTTGTATATAGCTCATCTTTTAAATCTTTATCTAAAATATTTATTAATTTTTGTCTACTTTCATATTTTTTAACATAATCAGAGTATATTTTTGAAATTTCTTTCTTTGCAAATCTATCTAATAATTCTACTTGAGTACTCCCAAGCATTATGTTCTGATTCTCATGCTGACCATGTATATCTATAAGATATAAGACAAATTTCCTTAGTTCAGTAACAGAAATTAGTCTTCCATTAATTTTGCATATATTTTTACCTTCTTTATCTACCCTTCTTGAAATCACAATATCTACATTAAAATTTTTATATGATTTTAAATCTTCATCTCTAATATCCAAATCATCAATATATAACCCACTATTTAACTCTGCTTTTTTTAACAATTCAAGGCTTAAGCTTAATGAAGCTTCTACTAAAAGATATTTTTCATTCTTTTTAATCATATCTTTAGAAAATCTAGAACCAGCTAATAGATTTAGAGACTCTACTATAAGAGTTTTACCTGCACCTGTTTCACCTGTTAATATATTAAGTTTATCTTCAAAATTTATTTCTAAACTATCTATAATTCCTAAATTTTTAATATTTAAATATGTTATCATAACATCCTTCTTTAATATTTAAATTTTATGTTATTGCTAAAATTGTCTTTTATTTAAATCTCATATCTTTATTTAAAGTTTATATTTCATTTAAATATTTAACTTTAAATTTATTACTTCTATTATATAATATATTTAGAAAAAATAAATAGTAATTAAAGGAGTTTTATATTTAGTGGAATTAGAAATAAAGGATTTATTGTCTAAAGGAAAAGAAAGTAATAAAGTTATTTTTCATATTGATGTAAATAGTGCATATTTATCATGGACTGCATTAGATCTTTTAAAAAAATCTAAAAAAGACATTAGAAATATTCCGAGTATAATTGGTGGAGACGAGACTAGAAGATCTGGTGTAGTTTTAGCAAAATCAACTCCTGCTAAAAAATTAGGAATAAAAACCGGAGAACCAATACATTTTGCATTAAAAAAAGTTCCTAATTTAGAAATATATCCACCAAACTTTTTGATTTATGAAAACTATTCTAAAGCTTTTAATAATATACTTAAAAAATATACTGCCATTGTTGAAAAATATAGTATTGATGAATCTTACTTAGATGTAACTGATTATCTACTTGGTAAAACACCATTAGAGCTAGCGGAAACAATTAAAAAGGACATATCAGATTCTTTAGGTTTTACTGTAAATATTGGCATTTCAAATATAAAATTATTAGCAAAAACTGCTTCAGATTTCAAAAAACCTAATATGATACATACCCTTTATTCAAACGAAATTGAAGAAAAGCTATGGCCTTTAGATATATCTAGTCTTTTCTCTGTAGGTAAAAAAACTCAATCTGTGCTAAGAAAATTACAAATTAATACTATTCAAGATATCGCGCTTTCTGATCCAAATATATTAGATCAAAAACTTGGAAAATCTGGAATTAAAATATGGAAATTAGCTAATGGAATAGATGATGAAATTGTAAATCCAAACCAGAACTTACCAAAATCTATATCTCATGCTGAAACTTTATCTACAAATATTAAGAATAAAGATTTAATTAAAAATCAAATTTCAAAATTAGTTGAAAAAGTAGCTACTAACCTTAGAAAGGAAAAAGTTAATTGTAAAACAATTAGACTAACTTTACGAGATAAGAATTTCAAAGAAACATCTAAGCAAAAAACTTTATCTGAATATACTGATAGCACTATAGTTATATATAACACTACTATTGATCTTCTTGAGACTATATTTAACAATAATGAACTTAGGTTAATTAGTATCTGTCTAGATTCTCTATCTCCAAATATAGATGAACAATTAGACTTATTTGCTTATGAAAAAAATAATAGATCTGATAGACTATCTGTGCTAAAAAGAAATTCACAAAATATTAAAGAAGAAAAAATAGACCATGT
>CAZCCM010000023.1:12649-13825 GCA_964497325.1 uncultured Lachnospiraceae bacterium
AAAAAGAAAGCTCTAATAGAGCTTTCTTTTTATTATACATCATCACTCATGCTAAAAAGCACCGTTACTATGTATTCTCCGAAAACATTATCTTGAAAATTAGTTAAAATCAATTTTTGTTTTTCTTCTTCAATAATATTAAAAGTTGAAGGAATTTTAAAATTTGCTTTATTAACATTTTTAATTTCAATAATATTCCAAGACAATATCTCTACTTTAATTCCAGAATTAATTTTTTCTGATTCTTCCCGGAATTTGGTTGGTGACATAATAGGACTATATTTCTGCTTCATATAACATCACTCCTTTAAAAATAATATAACTATATTATATCATTTTTTACCTATATATCAATTAAATAACTATCAATAGAGCAATATATTATACTAAATAAGATAACATATGTTTTTTTATATGTTATCTTATTGTTATTTTTTTATCTTATTCAGTCTTTTATTCTATATATTATTCTATAAATTATTTTATCTTTTATTATTTTATATATTTATATATCTTAATTAACTAATATCTCTAATAATAATTATCTCTCTAAGCTTTTTTTACTCTTTCAATATAACTATTAGTTCTTGTATCAATTTTTAAAACATCTCCTGTCTCAATAAATAAAGGAACTGATATTAATAAGTCATTTTCCATTGTTGCACTTTTACCTGAAGTTGTAACAGTATTTCCTGCAAAACCTGGTTCTGTATATTTTACTTCTAGTTCAACAAACATTGGAGGTTCTACATCATAAATATTATCTTTATATGATATGATTTTTATATTCATATTTTCTTTTATATATTTAATTGCATTTTCTACAGTTTCAAGAGGTAAAGAAATCTGCTCATAATTGTCATTATCCATAAAATAATAAATATCTCCATCATTATATAAATACATCATTTCTCTTACATCTATTGTTGCTTCATCTACTTTATCTGATGGACTAAAAGTTTTATCTATTATATTTCCTGCAATTATATTTTTTAATTTAGTCCTAATTACTGCAGGACCTCTTGCAACCTTTACATGTTGAAATTCTAAAACTTTATAAACATTACCATCCATTTCAAAAGTTGTTCCATTTCTTAAATTACCAGCTAAAATTACTGCCATATTTGCCTCCTTAACTTTACACATTATACCTAATATCTTGATATAATGCAATAT
>CAZCCM010000024.1:0-3726 GCA_964497325.1 uncultured Lachnospiraceae bacterium
TTCCCCTCTGCTAGGTAGGTTGCATACGTGTTACTCACCCATCCGCCACTAGCTCCACTAGTAGATAAATCTTCCAGTTTCTGCTCGTTCGACTTGCATGTCTTATGTACGCCGCCAGCGTTTATCCTGAGCCAGGATCAAACTCTCATGTTTGTTGTATATATTCTAATTACTTAACACCAAGATTAATCTTTGTGTTTTCATTAGCTCATATCTTCATCATGTTTTTTTTCTTGCTTTTCTGCAATGTTTGATTCTGGACTCGATTTCTTAATTTACATTAATTTTAGAGTCCACCGAATAGTTTATTCTATCCGCTTTGGTTTTTCTCTAAAGGATATTGTTTATTTTTCAATGTACTTTTATATTGTTTTTTTGACTTCATATTTAAAAATCAAAAAAATATCACCGCATCAAATACGGTAATACCTATTCTAACTTAACTTATAATAATTGTCAACACAATTTTTGTATTTTTTTGCATTTTTTTATGTTTTTTTATGTTTTTTTGTTTTTTTTATATTTTTATTTATTTACTACTATTTTTTTACCTTTTAATTCCTTCATTTTTTTATTTCTTGTTGTTTTGTTTTAATATTTTTTCCATTTCAATATGTCTTTTAATCTTTAGAGTTGTAGTCTTTTCAAATTCTTCATTGCTTAAGTCAACTCCTTTAATATATTTATATGCTGGCAATGTTTTATTTATTTCTTTAATATCTTCCCATGCTTTTTCTGCTAATTTTTCTTCACTTATTTTAAGGTTTTCTTTTAAATATTCTGTATTATACACTATTTTTGCTCTAGTTTGTAAGCTGTTTTTTTCTTTAATTGCATAAACCATGCTTTCTTTAACATATGGTAATTTATTTATTAAAAATTCTAATTCTTCTGGAAAAATCTTTTTGCCGTTTTCTAAAACAATCATATCCTTTCTTCTTCCTGTTATAGTTACAAAACCTTTCTTGTCTATTGTTGCAATATCTCCTGTTTTAAACCATCCATCGTCTGTAAAAGCTTCTTTTGTTGCTTCTTCATTTTCATAGTAACCAAGAAAAACATTAGGCCCTTTAGTTTGAAGTTCTCCCATTTCATCCTTGTCTTTATCTCCTAATCTTATTTCAACATTTGGTATTGGATATCCTACAGTTCCACTTTTGTTATATGTATTATTTATAGATGCTATGCAAGGAGATGTTTCTGTCAGTCCATAACCTTGATAAACATCTATTCCTATTGCTTTAAAACTATTTATTAGCTTAGGATCCATTGAAGCTGCTCCTGATATAACACAAGACAAATTTCCACCTAAATTATCTAAAATGTCTTTAAAAATCTTTCTTCTTATATCTATGCCGAAAAAACCTAAAAACTTTGTTAAAAAAAGTCCAAACTTAAAAGTTCCCATTTTACCTTGTTTTTTTATTCCATCAATTATCTTCTTATATATAAGTTCTAAAATGGCAGGTACTGCAAAAAATTGTGAAGGTTGATATTCTTTAATATTTTCTCCAACTCTTTTCATACTGTCTATAAATGTTCCTGTAATTCCTGAAAATAGGAAATACAAAGATCCTGTTGCAGCAAAAACATGATGTAATGGAAGAATTAACATAGTTTTTGATCCAACCTCAAAATTTATTACTCTTTGCATCCCTATAACATCTGATACTATATTTCTGTTTGAAAGCATAACAATTTTTGACTGAGCTGTTGTTCCAGAAGTAAAAACAAATATTTTAGCTTCATCTGGATTAATTTCTTTTATTATAAATTCATTCCTTTTAAATGCAGGTACTTTTGAGCCTTCTTCCATTATTTTATATAGAGAGTTTTCAGCTTCATCTTCTAGAGAAAAAATATTAGGAATTAATTCTTTTTTAGAAATATTATCTATTTTAGGAAAAATTGAATTATCAGCAAAAATTGCATCTGGTCTTACTCTTTTTATAGAACTTTTAATTTCTTCTTCTTTTAATCCTTTATCTAATGGTATTACTAATATACCTGAATAAAGGCAAGCTAAATATAATAAAATCCATTCATAAGAATTATTTCCTATTATCATTACTTTCTTTTTTTCAAAACCTTTTTGGTAAAGACCCAAGCCTAAGTTAATTACTTGTTTTTCAAATTCTATATATGAAATATCATACTTAATGTTATCTTTCTTTTTAATAAAAGCTGGCATTTCTTTATATTGTTGAACTACATATTGCAAGTATGACTTAATTGTACTAAAATCTCCTACTGAGTATTTTTCATCTTTTCTGTTTTTATAAATATTTTCCATTAGTCTTCCATTCCTTTTAAGTATATTTTACTTTTAAAAATTTGTTATTTTATTATTATTTTAATTATACAATTATATTTTAAATTATATAATTAAATGGTTCTGTAGTCAATTTATTATATATTTTAACTAAAACTTTAAATACATTAAACAATTTACAAAATACTATTATAGTGTTATAATACTCAAAGTGGAGGTAGAATATGGCAAATATAAAATCAGCAATTAAAAGATCTCGTATGAATGAGAAGAAAGCTTCAGTAAATAGTAATGTTAAGTCTGAGACTAAAACAACTATTAAAAAATTTGAACTTGCAATTGAAGAAAAAAATAAAAAAGTAGCAGAAGAATTATATAAAGAAGCTATTAAAAGTATTGATATGGCTCAATCTAAAGGTATTTATAAATTAAATACTGCTGCTAGAAAAAAATCTCATTTATCAAAGAAAATGAATGCTTTAATTAACGAAAAATAATTAATAATTACTTTTAAAAAAGAAAACAAAAAATTAAATAATTATAATAATAAATAGACACATTTAGAAATGTGTCTATTGTTTTATCTATAAATTAATAAATATATATCCATTATTTTTTTAAAGCTTTGATTTAAGCATAAAAAATCCCCGTATCGGCCGTTTTTTAAGTGTATTTTTAAGGACCTGTCTCAGACAGGTGGGAAGCTCCTTAGTAGTTATGGGTAACATCAATTAATTCAGTCACACGCAGTACTAAGAGATAGTTTCCCTTTCCAAACTTGTAGGTTCTAAAAATATCACAATTCGCACCATACAGGGAATTTTTTTTATTTTATATATTTGTATATTTTTTAGATTATTTTTATTTATTATATTTTTTATTTTAATTTATTTTTTATATAAAAGGATCTGAACTAATAATCCAATTTCTTTCACCTTGTTGTCTAGTTAATATAAGAACATCTTTTGTTTCTTCTAATTGATCCTTTTTCTGTTTTAATAATAGTTTTAATTCTTTTAAAAATTCATCTTTGTATTTTTCATTATCACTTTTTATTTCTTTTTTTTCTAAAATATCTAAAACTTCTTGTTCTATTTTATATGAATTAGGAGATTTTTTAACATAAGAAATCTTAACTGTTTCTTTACCATTTTCTTTTTCTATGTCTCCTACACTTTCAATCTTATATGTAGTATATTTTCCTTTTTCTTTTTCTACTTCAACATCAAATTCACTAATAGTATATTTAACTATTGCTTGAACTGGATCTTTTATTGATAAGTTAAAGAAATCATTTGCAGCACTTTTAGGAGATGGTTTTTTTACTACTAAAACTATTCCTAAAACTATTGTTAAAAGAATTAAAGCAAAAGCTATAATATTTATCATTCTTTTTGTTTTATCTTTTTCATCTACTATTACTGTATCTTCAACCTCTACTTCTTTTACTTCTT
>CAZCCM010000024.1:3826-13518 GCA_964497325.1 uncultured Lachnospiraceae bacterium
TTTTTTTGTTTCTGCTTTTTTAGCTTTTGTTTCCTTCTTTTCTTTAGTTACTTTTTCTTCTTTTTCTTTATTTTCTGCCATAATATCCCTCCGTTCCTATTCTATTTTTATATTATCATAATCAATTTAGTTTTTCAATATTAAAATTTTATACTTTATATTTAAACATTATTTTTTTAAAGTTTCGATTTAATGTGTATCAAACCAAGTTTTACCAACTTGAATGTCAATGTCTAAAACTACTTTTAAACTAACTGCTTTTTTCATTTCTTCATCTAAAATTTGTCTAACTTTTTCTTCTTCTGACTTTACGGTATCAATTAAAATCTCATCATGTATTTGTAAAATTATTTTTGACTCTAACTTTTCTTCTTTAAGTCTATTATATATTTTAATCATAGCAATTTTCATAATATCTGCAGCTGTTCCTTGTATTGGGGCATTCATTGCGGCTCTTTTACCAAATTCTCTGATCATATATTTAGGTGATTTCATTTCTGGAATATATCTTCTTCTGTTAAACATTGTTGAAACATAACCTAATTCTTTTGCTTCATTTTGTTTTTCTTCCATATATTCAGAAACGCCCTTATATTTATCTAAGTAATCTTTGATATATTTTTTAGCTATATTAAAAGGAAGACCTGTTTGTTCTGCTAAACCATAATCACTAATTCCATAAATTATACCAAAATTAACTGCTTTTGCATTTCTTCTTTCATTACTAGAAACTTTTTCAATAGGTATGTTAAATATTTTACTTGCAGTTGCAGAATGTATATCTTGCTTTTTATTAAAAGCATCCACCATTTCTTCATCATTAGACATTGATGCTAAAACTCTAAGTTCAATTTGAGAATAATCAGCATCAATAAGAATATTATTTTCTGATGCAGTAAATGCTTTTCTTAGTTCTTTACCCATATCAGTTCTTGTTGGGATATTTTGAAGATTTGGATCTGTTGAACTAATTCTACCTGTTGCAGTAATAGTTTGATGAAAATACGAATGAATTTTATTTGTACTTTCATTAATATATGGTATTAAACCTTGTACATATGTTGAATTTAATTTTGCATGTTTTCTGTACTCTAATATTTTTTCAATTATTGGATGTTTACCAACTAATTTATTTAATGTTTCAACATCTGTTGAATAACCTGTTTTAGTTTTTTTAATATATTTTAATCCTAATTTTTCAAATAATATATTACCTACTTGTTGGGGTGAATTAATATTAAACTCTTCTCCTGCTATCTCATATATTTCTTTTATTAGTATTTCTATTTTATTTTCTAAAATATTTCCAAAATCTAATAGTTTTTTCTTATTAACTAATATGCCTTCTACTTGCATGTTAACTAAAACTTTTGCAAGTGGCATTTCCATTTCAAGAAATAACTCTAACATTCCATCTTTCTTTAAATCTGATAAAATTCTAGGAAATAATAACATATAAAAATATGTTGAAAAATCTTTTTCTTCTTCTTCAAACATAGATTGTTGTTTAATTTCTTTTGGTAAAAATTCACTAACATCTAAATTAAAAAATTTAAACATTAAATCTTTAATATTATATCTATTTTCAGTGCTATTTAATAAATAACTTCCTATCTTAATATCAAAATCAATATATGTTTCTAAACCTAAAGTTAGTATTGATAAGTACTCTAATTTTACATCATAACCTACTTTATATAATTTATTTACAAAAATTATTTCTATTGCCTTTTTATAGTCAATTTCATTAAATTCCTGTAAAGAAATATTATATATTATATTATCTCTATTTTTGATTGTAATATCGTTAAAGTTATTATTTTGCTTACTGTCAAAGAACAATATATCTATATTAAGAATTTTTCTTTTAAAAATATTTATATTTGTTTCTAATTTTACATTATATGAATAACTATTTTTCTTGTTTTCTTTAAATATTTTTTCTATTTCATTTACATTTTTAATTGTTTTAAATTTAGGTAATTTTTTTAAATAGCTTTGAGCTTCTGTAAAATTTTCTACTTCTATAGCATTAACATCAATTTTATCTTTCAAATTAAATCTTTCTATAAACTTGTTTAAATGAAGTTTATAGAAAAGATTAAATACTTCAGTATTATTCCATTCTTCTTTTAGCAAGTCTTCTGTTGTATAAGTTATTGGAGTGTTTATATTAATCTCTCCTAATTTTTTAGATAAATATGCCTGTTCTTTAAAATTTATTATATTTTCTTTTTGCTTAGGACTTAAATTATCTTTATTCTTTTCTATTGCATCATATAGCCCATCAATATTTTTATATTCTTTAATTAATTTTAAAGCTGTCTTTTCTCCTATTCCTGGAACTCCTGGAATATTATCTGATGTATCGCCTTGTAATCCTTTTATTTCTATAAAATCAATTGGTTTTATTCCATATTCTTTTTCAATTCTTCTTACATCATAGTATTCATTTTCAGTTATACCACCTCTTGTTCTTGGTAAAATAACCGATATATTATTATCTATTAATTGAAAGTAATCTCTATCCCCTGTTAAAATTTCTACCTCTATTTTGTTCCCATTTTGTTTTGATAATGTTCCTAAGATGTCATCTGCCTCATAGCCTTCTAATTCAAATATTTTTATATTCATTGCTTTTAATACATTTTTAATTATTGGAAATTGCATAGAGAGTTCATCAGGTGTTGCATGTCTTCCCGCTTTATATTCTGAATATATTTCATGTCTTTTTGTAGGTCCTTTAAGATCGAATGCAATAGCAATATGACTTGGCTCCATCTCTTCAACAGTCTTAAATAATATTTGCAAAAAACCATAGATTGCATTTGTATAAATACCGTCAGGAGTTTGCAATATATTTCTACCCATAATTCCATAAAATGCTCTATTCATTATACTGTTTCCATCTATTAATAATAATTTATCCATTTATTCCCCTTAATTAATTCTTTTAACAATCTTGTTTAGCTTATTCTTGTTTAATTCTAATCTTTTCAGGTTGTTCTTTCTCCATTTTTTGTTTCTTATTTGTTATTTTTTCTTTTTCTTTATTTGTTTTTTCCTTTAAATTTTTATTTGTACTATTTGTCTTAATTGTCCAATTATTTTTCTTATATCTTTCAGCTTCAGAAAAAATACATCCACAATATTTTTGCATATACAGACCTAATTCCCTTGCTTTTGCTTGTCCTTCTCTAAATCTAGATTTAAAATCTAATGCAATAAATTCCAATCCATATTTTGTTCCTAATTCTCTCCCTATTTCTATTATCTTTTCTGTATTTTGATAAGGGCTTACTAATAATGTTGTAGTAAATTTTTTATAGCCTAATTCCTTTGCTGCCTTTGCTGTTTCTTCTAATCTCATTTTATAGCATACATCAACACATCTATTTTCAATGTCTTTAATAGCTTCTTCAATAAATTCTTTTAATTTATATTCATCTTTTATAATAAGTTCTACACCTATATCCATAGAATATTCCCATAATGAATCTAATCTTTTTTGATATTCAGTATATGGTTGTATATTTGGATTGTACCAAAAAAGCACTGGTTCTAACTTTTCTTCTTTTAACATCTCTATACACGACACTGAGCATGGTGCACAGCATGTATGCATTAAAACTTCATTTTCTTTCATAGTTTGCTCCTTTTTTATTTAAGTTTTACATTTCTATCTTTATTATACTTTATATAAGTTAAAACTCCAAATGTTTTAATTTTACTATTTACCTTTAACATTTACATATACCTTATTTCCTTTACTTTCAACGCTATCATTATTTAATATTATTTTATTTACAGTTTTTTCATCATAATCTGTTTTTAAGTCTTCTTCACTATATTTTGATTTTTGTCCTTCTGAGCCAATATCTTCCTTATTTATTGTTTCAGTATCATTTAAATTAGAATTATTTATATTATTTTTCTCTCCTTCTTTAAAATTATATATAAATTTTATTTATATCGTTTATGTTCTTCTTGTTCTGTTTTTGTATCTATATATAATCTTCTTCATATAATTTCTTTTATTAACTTAAATACATTATACACTTTTTATTCTGAGAATATACTGAGTTTTTTTAATATCTTTTGCTTATAATTTATATCTAACTATTCATGACACCCACTAATCAACTATTTCTATGTAATACTACCTATAAATTGACATTTATCATACAAAAGTATAGTATTTACATATTAAAGTATATAAAAATATAATATTTATATCTTAAAATTTAAGGAGGAAAATGTGATTAAAAGAAAAGACGGAATACTTACACAAGATGTAGCTCCACTATTTAAAGTAATTCCCTTAATAATGAAAGAAAGATCTGATGCGCAGGTTTTTTATAGTTATGAAATTCCCATTTCAACTATTGAAGAATACATTGATAAGAAAAAAGAAGAAGGCATTAGAGTTTCATACCTACATGTAGTATATACAGCTATGATTAGAACTTTAGCTAAAAGAAAAAAACTGAATCGCTTTGTTATGTCTGGAAGAACATATCAAAGAAGTGACATTATTTTAACAATGATGGTAAAAAAGTCTTTATCAGATGATGCTTCTCAAACAGGTATTAAAATTAAATTTAATGGAAATGAAACTGTGGAAGAAGTTAGAGATACGTTAAATAAACAAATTGATTTGTTTAAAGAAATGGACGAAAAGAATAATCAAGATAGATTTGTAGAAACTTTAATGAATACTCCTTTTTGGTTAGTTAAATTAGCTGTTAATGCTTTGATAAAATTAGATAAATGGAATTTATTACCACAATCAATAATAGATTTAAGCCCATTCCATTCATCTGGATTTATTACAAATATGGGTTCAATTGGCTTAGACTCAATTTTTCACCATATTTATAACTTTGGAACAGTTGGAATATTCGTAGCAATGGGTAAAAAGAAAAAAGCCTATGTATATGAAGATGAAATGTTAAAAGAAGAAAAAACAATATCTTTTTCTTTTGTCTTAGATGAAAGAATTTGTGATGGATACTATTTTGGACACTCTATGAGATTATTTAACAAATATTTAAAGAATCCTGAGTTATTGGACATTAAAGAAGATTTAACTGAAAATCTTGATGACATTTTAGAACAAGTAGCTCCCGAAGACTAAGTAATAAACAAAGCTTAGCTAAAGATCAAAGCACATATTAGATATGTGCTTTTTTTATTTTTTAATAGATTTAAATAATCTTTTGTAAATTATCTTTTCTCTATATAATATCTTGTTTTAATTACAACATGTAGTATGTAGCTTTTGTTTTATCTTCTACCTTGTTTTTTATTAACTTTTAGTATAAAATACTCTTTATGAAAGAATTATTTAAATTAATAAAAAAATATAAGTGGTATGCAATTATCACACCAATACTAGTTTCAATAGAAGTAGCAACAGCTATTTTTATTCCTATGGTATTGTCTGACTTAATTAATAATGGAGTAAATACTGGAGACATTAACTATATAACTCGCTCAGGCATTATTATTATAGCCTTCTCTTTAGTTTCTCTTGCTGTTGGCATGCTTTCTATCTATACAGGTTCAAAAGCTGCTCATGGATTTGGTAACGAAATAAGAGATACTATGTATAAGAAAATAAATAAATTTTCTTTTGCGAATATGGATAAATTTTCAACTGCCACTCTACTTACAAGATTGACAAATGATGTAGGAAGAATTTCTAGAGCTACTATGATGACTTTAAGAATGGCTGTTAGGGCTCCTTTAATGTTAATTTCTTCTGCAATTATGACTTTTAGAATAAATGCAGAGCTTACATATTATGTTTTAGGAATTGTTCCTTTAATAATTACCATTGTACTTATCGTCGGAAAATTTGTTAAACCTATATTTATGAAAATACAAAAAAAAGTTGATGATATTAATAGAGTTGTAAGAGAAAATGTTAAAGGAATTAGAGAAATAAAAACATATACTTTAGAAGATGAAGAAATAAAAAAGTTCAATATTAAAAATGAAGCATTAAAAAAGATTTTTATTAAGGTTGTCTTTATTATGAATATCATGGAACCATTATTTTCATTAATAATTTCTTCAGCTTCTATATTAGTATTATATTTTGGAGGTAAGTTAGTTATTGGAGGCAATATGCTTCAAGGTGATTTAGTAGCCTTTATGACATATTCTATGCAAATACTTTTTTCTTTCCTTATGTTGTCAGGTTTCTTTATGCAAATAATGTCATCTACAGCTTCATTTACAAGAGTAAATGAAGTATTAGAAACAGAACCTGCTATTAAAGAAAAAGATAATCCATTAACTCACTTTAATAACTTTGATATAGAATTTAAAAATGTATCTTTTGCATATGATTCACACAAAAAAGAAAGTAAGAATCCTTTAATAGCTATTATTGAAGATGAATCTCTTTCAAAAAAAGAAAGAAAGCTAAAAATAAAAGAAGCTAAAAAAGAGATTAAAGAAAATAAGAAAAAAGAAAAAGAAGAATCTAAAAAAAATAAAAATAATGAAAGTAAAGAAAACAACAATATTGAAGAAGATAATATAAATCCTGAAGAATGTTTTCTTAAAGACATTAATTTTAAAATTAATGAAGGTGAAACTTTAGGAATTATAGGACCTACTGGTTCTGGTAAAACCACAATATCAAATCTTCTTTTAAGATTCTATGATATTAAAAAAGGTGAAATATTTATTGGTGGAGAAAACATTAAAGATTATTCTTTAAATAGCATTAATGAAAACATTTCATTAGTTCAACAAAAGAATATTCTACTTAAAGGTACTATCAGAGAAAATTTACTTATGGCTAAACCAGATGCTACTGAAGAAGAACTAATAAATGTTTTAAAGATTGCTCAGGCATATAACTTTGTATCAAAGTATGAAGATAAAATAGATCACGAAGTTTTAACTGCTGGACAAAATTTCTCTGGTGGACAAAAACAAAGATTAACAATAGCAAGAGCATTATTAAAAGACTTTAATATATTAATAATAGATGACTCAACTTCTGCACTAGATTATAGTACAGAAAGAAAATTGCAAAAATCTCTTAAAGATATTAATAAAATAAAAAATAGAGATAAAAATCATAAAATTACTAAGATTATAATTTCACAAAGAATTAATTCTGTTAAAGATTGTGATAATATCTTAGTTATAGAACATGGTACTATTACAGCTCAAGGAAAACACAACGAATTAGTAAAAACTTCAAACTTCTACAAAGAAATCTTTGCAGAGCAAGAAGGTGCTCATGAAAATTAATAAAAAGGAAAAAATGAAGAAAAATATAAACAAGAAAAATGATGAATTATATAAAGAATTATTAAAGAAAGATACTGCTAAGAATCCTTCTAAAACATTCTTTAGACTTATTAAATTTTTAAGATATGAAAAAAAGTTGTTTATTGTAGGAATTGTTTTATCAATAGTTACAACAGTATTAGGAATACTTACAAACTTAATTTTAAAACCAATAATAGATGAAATAACTTCTGGTAATTTAGATAACTTTTTAGGACAGATATTATTTTATTCTATTCTTGCTCTTATATCTTTAATTCTAGGATTTATATCTTCAACATCTCTTGCTGTTATGGCACAAAAAATCATTGCCAAAATACGTACAGAACTATTTGAACATATGGAAAATTTATCAATAAAATACTTTGATAAAAATCAATCTGGAGATATTATGTCTGTATACAGTAATGATGTAGAGCTATTATCTGAAGCATTAGACCAAAGTATTATTAAGATTCTAATTTCACTTCTTCAAGTAATTATAACATTAGGTATATTATTCTATTTAAACTGGATACTAGGTTTAGTAATAGTTTTACTTTTAGTATTATATATAGCAGCCATTACTTTCTTTGGCTATAAAGCAGAAAAGTATTCAAAAATAAATCAACATAGATTAGGAGATCTTACTGCATATTCTGAAGAACTAATATCAAGTATGAAAACAGTTAAAGTTTTCAACTATGAGGAAAAAAATATTAAAGTATTTGAGAAAAAATCATTTGAATTAAAAGATACATCTATTAAAGGACAAATTTTTGGTATTGGACCTCATGCCCTTTCTAATTTTTTAAGTAATGCATTGTTAGGAGTTATAGGTATAGTTGGAGGAATTCTTCAAGTTAATGGATATATCACTCTTGGAATGATTGTTGTATACATTCAATTTGTTAGAAATTTAACTCAACCAATTGAAACAATTGCAAATCAATTTTCAACTTTAGTAACAGCTCTTGCTGGTGCAGAAAGAATATTTACAATTTTAGATACAGAACCTGAAATAGATAATGGTTTTGTTACTATTGAAACTAAAGATGATCAAAAATATTGGAATAAAAATGGTAAATTAATAGAAGCTTATGGACATATTGAGTTTGAAAATGTTGACTTTGGATATAATGATGAAAGTTTAGCTTTAGAAAACATTTCATTATGGGCTAAACCTTGTCAAAAAATTGCCTTTGTTGGATCAACAGGAGCAGGTAAAACAACAGTTGCAAATCTAATAAATAGATTTTATGAAATCAATAGTGGCGTAATTACTATTGATGGAATAGATATTACTGAAATAAAGAAAAAAGATTTGAGAGAAAACATTACAACTGTTCTTCAAGATACAACATTGTTTTCTGGTACAATTGCAGACAACATCAGATATGGAAATATGAATGCAACAGATGAAGAAGTCTTAGCTGCTGGAAAATTAAGTAATGCAGATCAATTTATACAGAATCTTCCTGATAAATATGATACCTTAATTAATCCTGATGATATGAGTTTATCACAAGGTGAAATGCAATTATTATCTATTGCTAGAGCAGCAGTATCAAGACCTTTAATACTAATGTTAGATGAAGCAACATCTTCTATAGATACAAAAACAGAACAATTAGTTCATAAAGGACTCGACAATCTTATGAAACAATATACTACTTTAGTAATCGCACATAGGCTATCAACTATTAAAAATGCAAATGCTATTATGGTTATAGATCATGGTAAGATTATTGAAAGAGGAGACCATGATGAATTACTTGAACAAAAGGGTAAGTATTACAACTTACATACAGGTAAAGAAGCATTATTATAATCCAATAAATAAATATAACAGAAATAAAGAATTACAAATAAATCAAGTAATTATAAAAGAATTATAAACAAATTATAAACAAATTATAAACAAAAAGGTATAGACTAATTAGTCTATACCTTTTTTAACTCAAAAGATTTTTTCTTTAATTAATACATACCATTAATAGATAGTATTAGACATTCAACTAAAGGGCTAGATAATAAATTATCTAATAATCCCATTTCCAACTGTGGACTTATAGCCAGTGAAACATCATCTCTGCACTTTATAGCCAAAACAGATGGATTACTAATTGTTATTAAGTGCATTGCAATCCACTTAATATCTTGAATTGGGATAATAATTTCCCTAAGATCTTCTTTTGGAATATAATTGTATGGTTTTAAAAGATCTTCTTTCTCAAAGCATTCACTTTTAATCTCTGTATATTCCAATTTAACTTCATCATCTTCTAGAGTGAACCTCCGTAAGGTTCCATATATAAATTTCATATTTTTCCTTCTTTCTTTTTAATTTATTAAAATTATTAAATTATTAACAAATATGCTTTAAATTATAACATAAA
>CAZCCM010000025.1:0-12994 GCA_964497325.1 uncultured Lachnospiraceae bacterium
TTTTTTCTTTTTTTGTTTTTACTTTTGTTTTTCCAACTCTTCTAATTCTTTAATCTTAAATTTAAGATATACATATGCTTCTTTATATATGTTTTCATCTTCTAAATCAACATCAGCTATCTTAAGTATTTTTAAAGACTTATATTTTCCACCAGTCTTAAGCATTTTAATATATTTATTTCTGTATACTTCACCTTGATTTAATATATTATGTGCAATATATATAGCTGAAGTTATTCCTGTTGCATATTTATATACATAGTAACTGTTATAGAAATGTGGAATTCTGGCCCATTCATATTTAATATTTTCATCTATTACTACATCTTTACCAAAATACTTTTTCACTAAATCAAAATATATTTCATTTAAATTTTTTGATGTTAAAACTTCATTATCCTCTGATTTATCATGTACTATCTTTTCAAATTCAGCAAACATAGTTTGACGAATTAAAGTTGCTCGAATTCCATCAATATGTTCCATTAAAAGCATCTTCTTTTTAGTAATATCTGTTTCTTTCTCAATTAAATAATTAGCAAGTAGTATCTCATTAACAGTGGAAGCAACTTCTGCTACCATAATAGTGTATCCTGAATTATATATTTCTTGAGTTGTGTCTGCATAATATGAATGCATTGCATGACCTAATTCATGTGCAATTGTTGAAACATCATTTATTTTTCCAACATAGTTAAGCATTACATATGGATGTACTCCATAAACACCTAAAGAAAATGCTCCTTTTTGTTTATTTTCTTGAGGATACACATCTAACCAACCTTCACTATATGCTCTTTCTACTAAACTTAAGTATTCATCTCCCATAGGTTTTAAAGCTTCTAAAATAATATCCTTTGACTGTTCTATACTAATACTCTGTTCTTTTTTATTTTTTTCTAATATATCTTCATATGGATTAACATAGACATCATAAATATGAAGCTCATTTGTTTTTAAATATTTATTTAAAACTTCTTTTTTTAAACTAAGGTATTTATGATTTAAATCTAAATTATCATTAACAGATTTAACTAATGTATTATATACTTTTAAACTGGATTCATCTGATTTAACAGCAGCTTCTAAAGATGATTTATATTTTCTATTTTTAACAGAAACAGATTCTGTTTTAATATCTCTTAAGAATATCTCCCCTATTGTATTAATATACATAGAATAAATTCTAAACAATTCATTAAACGCATTCCTTCTTAAAGTTTCATCAGCAGAACCTAAATATAGTGAATATACTGATTCATCTAATTGATATTTTTTACCTTTTGAATCTTCTATATCATTATATTTAAATTCAGTATTAGTTAATATTTCAAATATTGTTGAATAACCTCCAAATGTACTAGAAAAAGATGCTAATATTTGTTCTTGAGAATCTTCTAAAATATGTTTCTTGTTTTCTAAAATATCTTTAAAAGTTTCTTTGTATTCTTTAAGACCTGGCTCTTCAATTAAAATTTTATCAAAATCTTCCTTATTCATTTTAGATAATTCTGGCACTACAAAATATGTAGTATTAGAAATTAATTCACCTAATATTTCTACTTTTTTGTATCTGACTATATTCTTTTCATTACTCATATCTTGAGCATATTGTAAGAAAGCATATGCACTTATTTTTTCTATTTTTTTAGAAATATCATTAGTTTTATTATTATATTTTAAGATATTCTTTGCATTTTTATACAACTTTCCTTTAAAATTTGAAAGTTTAAGTATCTCTTCTCTTACAACTTTTATATCTTCTTCAAATTCCTTCTCTGTTTTATATATGTCTTTAAAATTCCATTTTTCTTGTATATTCATTACTCACCCTTCTTCTTTTATTAATACTTTAATATTAATATGTTTTTTTACTTTATTTTTTTTGCTTTATCTTTTTAAACTTTATCTTTTTAAACTTTATCTTTTTTTACTTTATCTTTTTTCTTAGTTGATTTTATTATTCTATATTGATTCTTTTTAGGATCAAAATGACAAATTTTTATATATGGGCAATACCTACAACCTGTATCTTCTCTATACTTATATGGGTTAATTGAAATATTGCCTTGCATTATATTTTCTGACATTGAAACAATAACATCTCCTACAGTTTCCCTTAATTCTTCAAATTCTTCTTTATCCTTAACCTTAGAACCTGTATAAAAATCTCCTTTAGCTTTAATTCCTACTGGAAGTATTTCAGATCTACCAAAAGTTAAAGACTTATCCATTGACCTTACAATACCTTCATCTGCTAAAAGAATTCCTTCCATTTTATTATTAGTCTTAAGAGCTTTTGCTATATCACTTTCTGTTTTTTCACCAATATTTTTTATTCTAGAATTTAAAACAAAATATAGCAATGCTGAAGGTTCAAAATTTTTTTCTTTAGCCAATATGTCTAAATATGTTAATAGTTGTATTTGAAGACCTGCTCTTACTTTATTTTCATCTAATGGAAAAGATGATGATTTATAATCAACAATTCTAACATAGGTTTTATCTTCTTGTTCTAAAATATCAGCTCTATCAATCGATCCAAAAAACTTTATCTTTTTATTATTTGATAACTTATATTCTGATTTAGAATATGTACTATCTATCTTTATTTCATTTCCTAACACTTTAAAGTCAGATAATCTTAAAGTATTAACCAATGCTTTTGTTGTTTCCTTAATCTGCTCTTGGAATTTATTTGTATATATTTGAAATTTAGGTGATAAATTAAATATTTTATATGAATCTTCTTGAAGTTTTTTATTTAAAATATCTGTTGTAATATCTTCAATGTTTTTCATTATTTTATCATATTCATCCCTAAACTCTTTATTTTCTTGTTTTAGCAAATATGTTTCTTTCTCTGGTAAGAATCCTATTTTTGAATTCATTTCATCTAAAGAAAATTCTCCACTTTGAATTAATTTAACAAATTCTTCTAAAACTGAATGAAATAATGTTCCTGTATTAAGAGGATTTATTTCATATTTATCACTTTCCTTAATTTTTAAAATATATTTAGTATAATAAGCAAAAGGACATTTAGCATACTCTTCTAATTTAGATACCGATGTAAACAAATCATTTTTATATAAATTTTCTACAATATCTAAAGAAAGATTTGGAGCAATATTTTTATTTAATATATTTTTTTCAATTATTCTAAATTCTGAACTCGTTTCTTGTAATGTGTATATTAAATACTTCCACTCATCTTCAATTTCTTTTCCATCAAGTAATTCTAAATATTTTGATAAAACTTTATCAAATAATGATTTATTAGAATAGAATCTCAATTCTTCTTTAAACAATCCACTTATTCTATTTTCTTCTTCAAGATATTTTAATCTTTTCTTTATCTTATTTATATATATAGAAGCTCTTTTTGAACCACCCTCAAGATCTGATATATGATAAGATAAATGAAGAGAAGTACTCGGTATTAAGAAAACTGAATACATATTAAAATCATCATCAGCTAACTTTTCTATATCTGTTTCAGATATTTTTATATTATTAGCTCTTAAATACAACTTCTCTTCATCAGATATTAATCCAACATATGAAGGAATTAAAGGATATAATCCATCTTCTAAAGAAACAATATATAATGATTTAATATTATCTAAATTTAAAGTTTTAGTAGTAATAATATGTATAGCATCATTTATGCTTGGTATTTGTTTTATAACTGTTTCTTTTAATACTAAACTAAGAATATTAAAATACTTTTCATAAGAAATTATACTATCACTTTTAATAGAAACTATTCTATCCAAAGTTTCTTGTATTAAAGAAAGAGATGAAGTATATTCACTTTTTAATTCTAACTTTTTAGAATTGTCTATTTCTAATTTATCTATTCCCTTAATTGATTTTTCAAATATGTTTTCTTCTTCTAACAATGAGTATATTGCAAAAGAAATATCTTTTGCAGATTTAGATCTCCCTATTTCTTTTTTAAAGTCTTCTACAAAATTAACAAAATCTTCTTTTAAATGTAAAATTCTCTTAAACTCTTCATCAGGTAAGTTATCATAATTTTTCCATTCAGACTTCCATTTTGAACCTCTAACATTCCATCTTAAAACATATTTTTCTAGCAAATATATATCATTTAAAGAAAAATTTGTATAACCTAATTTTAAGAAAGAAAAAACTGAAGACATACTGTATTTTGAAGAAATAATTTCTACAAGATCTAAAATATATCTTGCCATGCTATTTTGTTCTAATTTTTTTTCAATAGGCAAAGAAATAGGAATATTATATTTATCAAAAGCTCTTCTAACTAAATTTTCTTGAGCATCAATATTATTAAATACAACTGCAATTTCATTAAAACTATATTCTTTTTCTATAACCTCTTGCATAATATTTTCAGCCAATTCATCTAATTCTTCTTCAATATTCTTATACACTTTTAAAGTAATATTTCCTTGTAATTGGCCACTTTTAGTACTTAATACTTCTGTTTCTTCAAACATTGATTGTTCTAATTTTTTTATTTCTTCTCCATGTTTTATGTTAACCAACTTTTCAACTATTTTAACTTCTATATTTTGCATCTTTGCTAGTTGAATTAAATTTGAAATAGTATCTTTCGTCGAAGAAAAGATTTCATATTCAGATTTCTTATAAATACTATCGGCTGTAATAGCAATATTTACACTCTTGGCTTGCTTTAGCATCATTTCTATTATTTTGTATTCGCCTTCAGTAAATTTAGAAAATTGATCTATGTATATCTTAAACCCTTTAAATTTAAAGCCTTCATCCATTATTTCTAACGCTTCATATTCTTTATCTGCAATATCTAAATATTTATTCTCTATTTCTTCATTATATTTTTCATAAATATTATATATTTCTTCTAATTTTAATATTGATTTAGTAATTCCTTTTTTCTTCTCTAAATCTATAAATTGTTTTAAAGCACTTAAATTTATATTATATTTTTTAAATTCTTCTATTATATTAGAAACAGCTTTAATATTTTTTTCCTTGTTTTTTAAAACAACTAAATCTAATTTTTCTAAAATTGTTTCTAATACAATAGTTCTAGAAATATCATCTAAATATATTTTATTTTTATACTTTGAATCATTTAAAGTTTGTTCTACTAATCTTGAAAAAGATAAAATTTGAAGATTAAAAACAGAAGAAAAAGAATCAGTTATTTTTTTTTCAAAAGCATATGAAAATTGTTCTGGTACGATTAAGTATACATTTTCATTTCTTTCAATATCTTTTCTGACTCTATCTAAAATTTCAGTTGTCTTTCCAGTTCCTGCTCTTCCAATAATTAAGTCCACATCTTCTCCATATTTCTTTTTCTTTTTTTCTTTATCTTTTTTTTGATTTTTTTTATTTTTGATTTTGTTCTTTATTTTTATTTTTTGTATTTCTATTTTTATATTTATATTCTATTCTATTTTTTATTTAAATTTACTTATATCCTTATGTTTTTTATATTATCTACTAAATGCATATTCTGATAATTCAGGATATTTAAAAGCTGCTTCATTTACAATATTACCATCTTCAATATGTGAATCTTTAGTCGAATTTCTTCCAACTAAAAAATATTTATATTTATATTCACTTGTTAATCCTTGTTCTCCAAATATAATCGGATCATCCCATGTTGTATCAACTAAATACCAATTGTTGTTTAAATTCACATAGTTCCACGCATGTCTTTCAACTGAGCCTGCCCCATCATATGCTTTCCCTGCTATTACAATTGTTTGTATTTTAGCTCCATCCATTAAAAATTTAAAGGCTTTTGCATATCCTTCGCAAACAGCAGAACCATCTATTAATGGGCCTAAAATATTATATATATTATTTCCACTTAATTTTTGATCATATTCTGAATTATCAACTATATAGTCATGGATATATTGAATTTTATCATAAGTGTTCATATTTTGTATTTTATTTAAAATTTTTTCTCTAACAGCATATACCTCTTGTCTTTTTTTATTAACTTCTTCCTTATTATTTAAACCTTTAATATAGAAGTTTTCACCTTCTATATTAGTAATGGCAACTTTATTAACAACTGTATTATTATTGTATTCCGTTCTTTCTATAGATAAAGATATTTTTTCTATATCAACAAAAAACAGTTCTGGATAGTCAAAGACTATAGCATTTATTGAATGTTGAAAAGATTCTTTTAATTTAATATCTCCACCATCTGAATTCAATAAATCATTAAAACCATATCCAAAATCAAAAGTATGTTTTCCTTCTAAAAAATATCCTGATTCTTTTTTAAGTTTAGTATAAATTATTTTCCCATATTCATCTAATTGGTTATAATAATTAGAGTTTGAAGAACTTGTTGCAGGGTCTGCATAAATTTCTACATCTTTCTTTTCAGGTTGAAGCATAGGTTCTTTTGATCCACTCTCTACTTCAACTTCTCCAGAAGACTGATCTATTTCTACCTTTTTCTTACCCTCTAATATTGTATTATCTTCTTTTTCTATTTTTGTATCTACACCTGTTGTAAAAACTTGAAAAAAAGTTAAAATTTTAGAACCTAAATCTTCATCCTTAATTTTAACAAAACTCATAGCAATATACATAATTAAAAAAACAATTAATAATATTAATATTGTTTTTAATATTTTACTTGCTTTGTTAAAACCCCTATTTTGTTCCATTTTTTTCTCTTTTCCAATAAAATAGATACTGTTGTGCTATTCCAGCATATTCGCCATATCTTTTATTTATAAAATTTATTATTTCTTCATTTGTAAGTTGTTTTTCATCTTCTTTATTAAAATATATTTCATTCATTACTCTTCTTACCCAAACATCTATAGGAAATACCTCATATTTATTAAAGCCAAAGAGTAATACACAATCAGCCACTTTAGGCCCTACACCCTTCAATTTCATTAAAGATTTTTTTAAATCTTTAATGCTAGAATTGTAATCTATTCTTAAACCTCTATTATTTAGAAAAAATCTAACTAATTCAAAAACACTCTTATCTCTATAACCTAAACCACAATCTCTTAAATCTTTAACTGTGACATTCTTTAACTCTTCTGCTGTTGGAAAAGAATAGTATTCATTATCTTCAAAAATAATTTTCTTACCATATTTAAATGATAAGTTGTCTATAATTTTTTTAATTCTAGGTATGTTGTTATTTGCAGATATTATGAAACTCATAATAGTTTCCCATAATTCTTGTTTTAATATTCTTATTCCATATCCATATTCTATAGCTTCTTTAAGAGCTATATTATGCTTTAAAAGTTTATCTTCTTCTGTTTTTTGGGAACCCAAAATATCTATACTATTGTTCTTTAATAATTTTAATTTAATTTCATCATAATCTGAATTTAAATTAAAATAATCTTTAACAAAAACTTCTAATTCTTTATTTGTTTTCATTGTAGAAACAAATATATATTTATTCTTTTCTTCCTTTACAGTTATAACATGCCCATAAACAACGCCTATATATCTATTATTTAAGGCGTCATAATTCCATCTAAAACATTGTCCACATTCAAAAATATGTTTTACATTAAATGATTTTTGTTCTTTTAAAATATATATACTATTTTTATTATTGTTGATATTTTTACTACTTATATTACTCACCTATAAAATCACTATATGTTTCTAATATTTTAACCTTAATTTCTTGTGTAGGAACTTTTAAAGATTGTTTTATTTCTGTATCTATATCATATATTTTCTTTAAATTATATAAATTAATATCTTTTAATCCTGCTACAAATTTTACTATACTTGGATGAATTTCTACTTCTATTTTTTTAACTTTCATATTATATTTTTTAATTATTTCTAATATTTTTTCATAATATAATCTTGAAAAAACAAAAAAATTAAAGTTTTCATCATAAGGTCCATCTAAAAATAATGAAGTTTGAGAAATTTTTAAACTTTTGTCTTGTTTATCTTTAACTAAATTAGTAAACAACTGATCATACTCATCAAAACCTATTTGAATTTCAGAAATTTTTTTGCTTTGAAAAAATAATATCAATTTTTTAGTTTGTTCAATAGCTTCTTCTAATTTTAATGGATTGTATTCATCTTTTTCAAATTTTTCTTCCAATATTGTATCTTTAAAAACAAGAGCTGGCCTTATTTTAATTAAATATGGTTTTAATTTTACTATAGCTTTTGCAGTATGAAAATCATCTAATTCATTACTTTCAGGTAATCCTATCTGCATTTCTAAAAATACTTTAATACCACTAACTTTCAATCTTTTTACAGCTTTTTTTACATTTTTAAAATCATCTTCATCTAACTGATTAAGGATATATGAATTAGAAGAATATGCTTTTATTTCAACATTTTTTATACCTTGTTTCTTTAATTCTCCTATATATTTATAGTTAATATATTTTGCTTTCTCAATTATTAATACTTCTTGAATTTCATTTCTTTCTTTATATTCTTTTATAACTCTTAAAAATATTTCTTTTACATCTTCTTTTATTTCATAATATGACTTATTTAAAAGATATATCCAAACATCTGTTATTTCTTCATTTGATAATTGTTTATCTAAATATTTTTTTATTTCAACTTCGTTATCTTCTTCTGTTAAATACAGATGTATTAATTTTCTTTTTTTCATATATTCCTCTTTATATTTTTTTACCTGCTTTACCTGCTTTATTAAGTTTTAACTATTGTTTTTATTTTGGTGGTAGTCCTATTTTATGGTACATTTAATTAATAAATAATACACAATTTCTTCTATTTCTTATTTTTTCTATTTCTTATTTTTTCTATTTTTCTTATTGTTTTGTTTGTGTTGTTTTTCTTGCTTTATAACATTATATTTAATTAAAGCTTTTCTTGCAGCATCTGTTTGTGATTCTTTTTTGCTTTTTCCTTCTCCTTGAGCTAAAGCTGTATTATCACAATAAACTTCTGATACAAAAGTTTTGTTATGATCAGGTCCTTCTTGAGATATAATTTCATATCTTATTTCTTTTACTCCTAAAGCTTGAGCATTTTCTTGTAAAAGTGTTTTATAGTCTTCTAAATGCTTTGATTCTAAAGCAAACTCAGTTTTATTTTTCAACACTCTTAAAATAAGTTTTTTTACTTGTTTTAAGTTTGAATCACAATATACTGCAGCTATTATTGCTTCAAACATATCAGCTAATATTGCTTTTGAAATACCAGAAGCATGCTCCTGTGCTTTCCCTACTTTAATAAATTTTTCAAATCCTAACTCTTGAGCTACTTCATAAAAAGAATCTTCACACACAATATATGCTCTCATTTTTGTCATATCACCTTCTGTTTCTACTTCTTTATTAAAATATAACTCATGGGTTATAACATAGGCAATAATGCTATCACCTAAAAATTCTAATCTTTCATTACTTTTTACTTTTTTTTCGTTTGCGTATGATTTATGTGTAATAGCCTCCACTGCTAAAGCTTTATTAGCAAAGGTATATTTAAGGGTTTTTTCTAATCCTTTAATTTTTTCTAAATCTTCTTTTTCTATTTTAATTTTTTCTTTTTTATTTTCTGTTCGTTTTTTCATTTATTCCTTTTTCCTTTAATTATGTATAATTTTATATTTATATTTATATCTATATCTATATCTATACCTATATACATTATATAATATATGTAAGTTAAATTTTAGTCAATTTAAAAACAATCTCTTGATATATTTGAAAGATAAAAAATATATTAAATTTATATTTATAAGTATCTTATCTTTGTGTCTTTTATGTATTCTACCTTATATAACTTATATGAGATATATTTCATTTAAGTAACATATTTGTTTATCTTCCCTATTTTTGAGTAATATCATTATATAATAAAGATTATTCAAATGATATATTATAGGAGAAATGTTTGTGCAAGTAGCAAAAAATATCTATGCAAATACAGATAAATTTATTGCAGGAAATATTACTAGATTTGTGTATTCCGGCAGACTTTTTAATAAAGAAACAGTAAATGATAGTACTGTATATTTTTGTTATTCACAAACTAAACCAAAAAAAGATGAAACAGAAAACATACATAAAATAAAAATGAAAACAACAGACATCGGAGCTCAGGTAGATTTATTACTAGAGCAATTAGGTATAATGTATTTTTATTTTGAAACAGATGATAAGAGAGATAATAATAGAGGTCATTGTTATAAAATAGAAGTTGAAGAAATGCCTCTTGCATTATTAATATTAAATCAACAATCTCTACCACAAAAACTATCATGGTTTGATTCTTTAAAAGACCAAATTAAAGATTTTGTGTCTAAAACTTTACATACCTTTTCTAAATTAAATTATGTTAATTCATACACTAAAGAATCAACTAAAAAAGAGAATTAATTATATGCTTTTTAATATTTTAATGTTTGAAAAATGCTTTAAGATTTGATATATTACTCTTAAAGTATTTTTATTTAGTTGAAATAATATGTTAAAATTAAAAACACATTATATTAAAAACAAACAAAAATCAAATATATAAATATAAATCTAAATCTAAATTAACAAATTAAATATATTACATTTAAAATAAGTAAATTTTTTAGGAGCATTAATGGAACAAGAAATTAAAGAAGAAATCATAGAAGATTTTAATAAAACAAAAACAACTAATAAAAAAGTTAAGGTTAAAGATTTTGAGGATAAAGAAGATTCGATTGAAAAAGCTGAAGATTCTCCTGTTAAGCAAGAAAATCTTCAAGAATCAGAAAAAGCTAATACTAAAAAGAAATCTAAATCTAAAAAAACCTCTATTAATCTAAATGATGTTAAAGAAATTAAAAAAGTAGATCTTCCAAATAAGAAAAAAAAAGAAGAAGCTATTAAAGAAAAAGAATTACAAGAAAAAATAGCAATTAAAAACAAAGAGAAAAAATTTGAAGAAGCTATGGAAACTCTAATAACCAAAAGAAAAAATACAGACATCATCATTAGTGTTTTTTTATTACTTGTTGTTCTAGCCACAATCTTTTCTACTGTTTTTGCATTAATAAATCTTAATAATGAGAATATTTTAAATAATATTTTTGTTGGTGATATAGAAATTTCATCTCTTTCAAAAGAAGAAGCTATTAATAAACTTTCACTTGAGTTTAATTCTGTTGCTGATAAAACTATTTCTTTAAAATTAGAAGACTATTCAAGAGATATTTCACCAAATGATATTAATTTTAAAATACTTGCAGAAAAAACTATAGAAAAAGCATATAACATTGGAAGATCTACAAATATTTTCAAAAACAATTTTGATATTTTAAAATTATATTTAAAACCTACTAATCTTACTCCTGAATATACTTATGATAGACAACTTTTAGAAGAAACTATTATAGATATTTCTGTCAAGATACCAGGAAAAACTATAGAAAATACTTATACAGTAAATAAAGACAAATTAACTATTAATAAGGGAAAAACTGGAGTTGATATTGTTACTGAAGAATTAACAAATCAAATTATTAATTTTTTTGCTTCTTTAAATACAAATTCCATTATTACAATTCCTACTAAAGAAACCTCTCCTGAACCTATTAACCTTGAAAAAATTAGTTCGGAAATAACAAAAAAAGCTAAAGATGCATCATATAATGAAAAGAAAAAAATAATAATTCCTGAAACTAATGGTGTTGAATTTGCTATATCATTAGCAGAAGCTAAAGTTATAATTTCTGAAGATAAAGATAGTTATGTTATTCCTTTAAAAATAACTATTCCAAAAATTAATACTGATGATATTAAAGAAAAATACAATCTATATGTCTTTAATGATGTTTTAGCAAAAGAAACAACATATTATGATGCAACATATTGGTCTAGAAGTACTAATTTAGAACTTGCATCAACAGTAATAAATGGAACAATTATAAAACCAGGAGAAGAATTTTCTTTCAATTCTTTTGTAGGAGCTACTTCTGCAGAAGATGGTTATCAATTAGCTATTGGTTATTCAGGTGGAAAATCAGTTCCTATGATGGGTGGCGGAGTTTGCCAAGTTAGTTCAGAAATATATTCTGCAGCATTAAAATTAAATTTACAAATTACCGAGAGGTTTAACCATGTCTGTCCTGTTTCATATTTACCTCCTGGGCAAGATGCAACAACAGACTTAGGATCTTGTGATTTAAGATTTATTAATAACAGAAAAGAAGCTATTAAGTTAATTATTAAATCAGGAAATGGAGTTTCTTCTGTAGAAATTAGAGGAACTAAAGAACCTAATGAACCTGTTATAAAACTATCTTCTACAAAAATAAGTACTACTCCATTTAGAACAATATATGTAGAAGACCCTTCACTACAACAAGGAACCGAGGTAATAGATTCATATGGTATTGAAGGATATACTTCAGAGCTATACAAAGAAACATATGTAAATGGTATTTTAATAAGTAATGAGTTGGTTTCAATAGATACTTATCAACCATTACATCAAGTAATAAGAAGAAATTATTAATAAATTAATTTTAAACAAATAAGTTTAAAATTAATTTAAACTATAATATAATCATATTACATATTTAATACAGTTTATAAAGGTTGTTGATAAAATATTTAATTTTTGTTAAACTATTTTTAATAATTTAAGTAAAATCTATAAAAAAATTCATAATATTTGTTAAATATCTTGACTTTATTATAGTTTTCTTGTATTATATATGAGTATCTAAAGATACGGGCTATTAGCTCAGCTGGTAGAGCACCTGACTTTTAATCAGGTTGTCCCGCGTTCGAGTCGCGGATAGCTCACCATTTAGACCCCTTGGTCAAGTGGTTAAGACATCGCCCTTTCAAGGCGAGGTCACGGGTTCGAATCCCGTAGGGGTCACCATTGCCGCTATAGCTCAGCTGGTAGAGCAACTGACTTGTAATCAGTAGGTCGTCAGTTCGATTCCGACTAGCGGCTCCAAAAAAAGAGAGATTATTCTCTCTTTTTTTACTTTTATTCTTTTATTTTT
>CAZCCM010000026.1:0-2035 GCA_964497325.1 uncultured Lachnospiraceae bacterium
GGTATATTATCATTTTTAGAATATTCATATAGCTTTAGTTTAGGTCTATTATCCTCATAAACTCCAACTAAATATGCATTAATATTTTGCCTACCATATGGTGTATATATTGTTAAATAACCTAAATTAGTTGTATCCTCATTAAAGTTTTTAAATATTGTATAATTAAGATTTTTCTTTCCTATTTTATTTGATTGATTTTCTAATAATGAAAATTCCCAAACATCTTCTCCACCATAAAAGATATCAACAGCACTTGTATGATATTTTCTTATAATCTCAGATTGAACATCATATAGGAATTCTGGGTATTTAAGTTTATTAGATAAATCTTTTGGAATATCATCCATCGATTTAAAAACATTTTTAAAAGCATTATCAAGACTTAATATAATTGGATCAGTTTTATCTATATAAAAGTCCATATTTCCATCATAAGCATCTATTATTACTTTTACAGAATTTCTAAGGTAATTAACTTTTTCTATTCTTCCATCATCTGTTGGTAAAGGCATCTTTTGAGAATATGGATAATAACTTGAAGTTGTATATCCATCAAGTACCCATAGCAATCTACCTTCGTCTGAAACAATCATATATGGATTTTGCTCATATCTTACTTCTGGTAAAATACTACCAGCTCTTTTTACAATATTCCTATTAAATAAAATTTTTGTTTCTTCTTGTATTTTAGAATTTACAATAATATTTGGTGATGATGTTTTAATACCTAAAACTAATCTATCTAAAAACTTTAAATTTAATCCGCCAGAACCATTATATACGCTTTCAGCAATTTTTGAAGAAGTAATTGAATAATCATACTCTCCACCAGCTTTAGTATTTACCATAACTGGAGCATTAGTTTCTAATCCGTAATATATCCTTGGTTCAACTATTTTAGTCTCTTGAAATACTTGATTTTCAAAAGTTCTATCTAAATATTTTAATTCACCTTTACTATCAACTTTATTTGCATCAATAACTACACCATAATTTCCATGTGTATAATCAGTAGCACCACCCGGTATTTTATTAGAACTTACTTCTCTAGGAGTAAAATATGCTAAATTATTATCTTGGTTATAATTTTGTATTAATTGTGTACGATTATATCTATATATTTTAAGATTAGTATCTTGTTCATTTAAAGTTTCAAGAACTATATCTTTTGGAATAATTGGTATTGAACTTATTATATTTTGATTTGTTAATAATGTTTCTGAATTTAATATTTCAGACTTTTCAATAATATTTTCTTTTAATTGAATATTGAATGCAGCATATGTTTCAATAATATTTTTTCTAATATATTGTCCTTCATTTTCAACAACATTTTTGTTTAAAAATGCTACTTGTATAAATAATATTATAATATATATTAACACAACATATACTGGAACTATTAAAATAGCGCTTATAATTTTATTAGTATTTTTTAAAGCTATTTCTTTTTTTAATTTAAAAAATGAATATATTAACAAAAAAGGCAAAATTGCAAAAGCTATTAGCTTAATATTTATATCTGTAAATGACGCTCCTGTTACAAAGAAAGATTCTTTCCCTGAAGTTTTAAGCATATCTCCTACAAATAAATTTGGTAAAAGTGTAAATATTAAAAACGAAAATATAAAAACTAATGACATTATTAAATAATAAACTTGTTTAGCTATTTTACTACCTTTTAACCTATTTAATTCTATTCCACCTAATTTAAGATTTATTGTTAAAATAGTGTAAGTAATAACATATATTATTGATAATACATTTATAACTAAAAAATATAATATTACTTTTTTTATTATAGGAATAATTATAATATAATATGAATAATCTAATGATAATACTGAATCTTTTTTTCCAAAGCCTGCTACATTAAACAACTTTAAAAAATCACCTGCAAATGTAACTTGAGCAAGTAATGATAGTACTAATGCTATTACAAAAGAAATAGATTTTGTTGGCAAATTAGGAAAGTTCTTTTTTTCATTTGCAAATAAATCTTTTAAATTTGATTGCATATTTTTAGTAATAA
>CAZCCM010000026.1:2135-3223 GCA_964497325.1 uncultured Lachnospiraceae bacterium
TTATCTTACTCATCTTAAATTTATCCCCCATTATTCTATAATAGCATTTACAAAATCTGTTGCACTAAATTTTTCTAAATCTTCTAAACCTTCACCAACCCCTATGTATTTAATTGGTAAATTTGTTTCTTTGGTAATTCCTACAATAGCTCCACCCTTTGCTGTACCATCTAATTTTGTTACAACAAGAGCACTTAAATCTGTTACTTCCATAAAAGCTTTTGTTTGATTAATTGCATTTTGTCCAACAGTCCCATCAATTACTAAAAGAGTTTCTTTAGAAATGCTTTCATTAATATTTGAAACAGCCTTATCAACACTTCTATTAATTTTAGCCAATTCTTCCATAAGATTTGTTTTATTATGAATTCTACCAGCTGTATCACATATAACTACATTATATTCTTCATCAATCGCTTTTTGAACAGTTTTAAATATAACAGAAGAAGGATCTTCTTTTTCTCCCCCTTTTACTAAATCAACTCCTGCTCTTTTTGTCCATTCCTCTAATTGTTCAACAGCTGCAGCTCTATAGGTATCCCCTGCTGCAACTATTACTTTATTTCCTTGTTTCTTATATAAGTTAGCAATCTTACCAATAGATGTTGTCTTCCCAGCGCCGTTAACTCCTATAACAAGTATGATTTTGAAATTAGAATCATCTTCTAAACTATTTTTATTTTCAGACAATATTTCAATTAAAATATTTTTTAATTCTTTCTTAACATCTTCTACATTTTTAAGATTTTTTAATTTAATATTTTTTCTTAATTTTTCTGTTATCTCTAAAACTGTAGACATTCCAATATCAGATAATATTAAAACTTCTTCTAATTCTTCAATCAAACTCTCATCGACTGTTCTAAAAGTTGCAAAAATTTCATTAAAACCTGAATCAATTTTTTCTTTTGTTTTATTTAAACTTTTTTTTAGTTTTTCAAAAAAAGCCATATTCCCTCATTTTTCATATATTTTTAAATGTATTTAAAATAATAATCCGTAGATCCAACTGCATTTCTTGATACATATCCTAAATTTTGATATTTTCCATTTACCTTATTGTAGTATATTAAATACCATGTATATCC
>CAZCCM010000026.1:3323-6952 GCA_964497325.1 uncultured Lachnospiraceae bacterium
TATTATTACTTGTATTATTTTTTGATAATAAAAATGCACATTTAGACCAATCTGGATTTATAATATATCTAAAACTATATGTTGCAGAACCAATTTTATTTCTTGCTATGTATCCTGAGTTATCAAAATTTTTACCATTCCAATTATAATATATAAGATACCATTCATAACCATCTCTATTTGCAACTTTTGATCTAACAGATATTCTCGTGTTTTTTGGTAATGTTCTAATTGTTGTAGATGACAAAGAACCTGACCCTCTTTTTAGATTAGTTGCTGATTGTAGTATTGCATAAGATGGGAGTTTTGGGTTCTTTTGATTTATTAATTCAGACTCCTTCGTTTTATCTAATGGCTCTAAATCTTTAATTTTTGTAACATCTTCCACATTTAAATATGCAAAATAATGGTCTAAAGAACCAATTTCATTTCTTGCTACATATCCATTCTTTAAAAAACCTGTTTGATTTTTATTAAAAGAATATAATATTTTATACCATTCATAACCATTTGCATCTTTTACTCTTTCCCTTACACTTATAAGAGACTTAAAAGGTAAAGTCGCTTCTACAGCACCAGAAGTACTTGGTGTTTTTCTAACTGTTAAAGAAGTATTAGTTAATGCTCTTCTAGGTATAGCCGGATAATTCTGATTCTCTGTATGTCTATGTCCAGTTGTTTTTCCAAACATAGTTGGATTTTGTTTAAACTGAAAAACAAAATATTCTTCTGGGTCACCTGCTACATTTTTAGCCATATACCCCTTTTTACCATTTGAAACTATTTCAACATAATACCAATTATTCGCTTTCTTTTCTAAAACATTAATCAATGTATTATTAGAATACAATCCTAATTTGTCATAGTTTTTACCAGGACCTTTTCTTAATTTTAATCCTGTAGCTAAATTTGCAAAAGCTGGTAAAGTAGGATTTGTTGGTGCTGTATATTTTTTTCCTGATGGTGTATTTAAAAAATAATTAGGTGAATCTGTTGCTGCTTTTTGCATATTTTCATATAATGGAACAACAAAAGTATATGATGATTCAGTTAAGTATGGATCTGCATTTTGATATAGTTCTTTTTTAAATTCACCTTCACTAAATGGTGCCGTAATATTTTGCATATATTGATTACCTATACCAGAATAATCCGATTCAGTTGCATTATACTTTTCAAAATATGAAGTATTTTGTTCAGCATAATTTGTTTTAACTAGTTGGATTCCACCTCTTAAACCTTTTTCAAAAGTATCCCATCCTTTGTTTTTTGCCGTTTTGGTTCCATTTGCAATTACTTGTGCTTCTGTTCCACCACTTGCACCAACATTATATGGATTATAGTATAACTTTTTATCTTTAGGATCTACTGATTTATTTCCATCTGTTAAAACAGTTCCAGTTCCTTGCTCTTGAATAAGTCTTGCAACGACATCTACAAAATCTACATTTTCACTTGTTGCTACATTATATATTACTTCTGCTTGATTTAAATATGATCTTCCTTTTAAAGCTTCTTTTATAATTTTCAATGAATTTGCTTTAGATAAAGCATTTTTCTTATCTGAAACTCTCTTCAAAGAAAATATATCGTACTCATTTAAATATGATCTTGGATCCATAGTGTATTCAACAGCTTGATATGAAGCCGCATACCATCTACCACTATCATATGTTTTAGTACCCCTATATTCACAAATCCATGTACCTCTATATGTATCATATACCAAATTATTTGGGTTTGAAGTATTAGTAGGGTTATACTCTAATGCGACAAATCTATCCCAATCTAAACCTGTTTTATAGAATTCAAAATTCCATTTTGGATATTTTTTCTTTAAATCATAAACCCTTTCAACTATGCCTGGGTACAATGTTCTATCTATCCTTGATAAATCTGTAGTGATTTCTCCTGGCTTTAAATTTGTTGCAGCATTACTATTTGTAATTATAGGTAATACACCCGTAAAAATTATAATAGTCAGTAATATTAAATTTACCAATTTAAACATCTTGATTTTCAATATGTTTACCTTCCTTTGTTTATCGATTAAATCTTTAGTTTATTATTTATTTACTATTCTATAGTAATTCTTTTTTCCTTTTTTTATTATAGCTACATTGTCTACAAAATCATTTTCTTTTAAAACATAATTTACATCTTTAATAACTTCTTCATTTAAACTTAGTCCTTCTTGTTTAATAAGAGTTTTAATTTGAGACCTAGAACTTCCAAATCCAGATTTTATAGCAATATCTATTAAATTATCTCCAACATGTCCTTCTGTTTCAGGAATGCCTTCAAGCGATATTCCTTTTTCAAACATTGCTTCTGATGATTCTTGTGCTTTTAAAGCTTCTTTTTCTCCATGTACTATCTTTGTTATTTCAAAAGCAGCTATTTTTTTCACTTTATTAATTTCTTCATCTTTTGCAAGCATTAATCTGTCTATTTCTTCTATTGATAAATAAGTTAATAATTTCAAAACATTTTCAACACTTGCATCTTCAATATTTACAAAATATTGATAAAACTCATATGGTGATAGTTTGTCTTTATCTAACCATAAAGCTCCACCCATTGTTTTTCCCATTTTAGTTCCATCAGATTTTGTTAATAATTTTGTTCCTATTGCATATGTTTCAACATTATGCTTTTTTCTATTTAAACCAACACCAGCTATAACATTAGACCATTGGTCATTACCACCAACTTGTAACTTACAATTATATTTTTCATATAAATGCATAAAATCATATGCTTGAAGTGTCATATATGCCATTTCAAAAAATGTCAATCCATCTTTTATTCTTGCTTTATAGCATTCTGCTGCTAGCATTTTATTAACATTAAATTGCACTCCAACATCTCTCATATATTCTAATAAGTTAAGTTTTGTTAACCATTCACCATTAGTTAATAAAATAGCTCCATTATCTCCTTCAAATGAAATAAATCTTTCTATTTGTTTTTTTATAGCATCTGTATTTGCTTTTAATTGCTCTACAGATAACATTTTTCTCATATCGTTTCTACCAGAAGGATCTCCAACCATAGCCGTACCATCCCCTATTAAAACTATAGGTCTATGACCAGCTTTTTGTAGTCTTGATATAACCATAAGCTGTATTAAATGTCCTATATGCAAACTATCTGCAGTAGGATCAAAACCTATATAAAAAGTTATATTTTCTTTTTCTAATAATTTCTTCAAAGAGTCCTCAAACATTACTTGTTCAATATATCCTCTTTGTCTTAATTCTTCTATTATATTCATAAAACCTCGTAATTTTTTAGTATATTAGTATATTTATAAATTCAAACAATAATTACATTTTAAAATATGTTTCTAAATATCTTTCTATTCTTTCTCCACTAATATTAGTGTTTTTTGAAGCTTCCGCTATCTGTGCATAGTCAATTTTATCTAACCCAGCAAACTGAGCTTCTAATGCTTTTATATCTGACATTTCCTTTTCTTGGCATTTAGAACAAATTGAATTTCCTGTTAAATGAAATCCACCACAACGAGCACATCTCTTTACTTCCATATTCCCCCCTATATATCTAAATCTATACAATTTTAATTGTATTTAAGTATTTAAATATTTATAACGATTTTGTTTAAC
>CAZCCM010000026.1:7052-12911 GCA_964497325.1 uncultured Lachnospiraceae bacterium
TTTAATAGTAAACTATATTGTATCATAAAATTAAATGAATTTATACTTTTTTATCAATTTGATTTATATTTAATAAAAATGAAATATTACTTACATTCCTAATTCTTTTATTACTTGATAAATATTTTTAACACCCTTTATTTCCATATTAAATTTTTCTTTTATTTTTTTAACATTTGACATAGGTATAATAGCTTTTTTACAACCCATCTTTTCAGCTTCTTTTAATCTTTTTTCAATCATATTAACATTTCTAAGTTCTCCCGTTAAACCTACTTCTCCAATAACCATAGTGTCAACTGGGATTTCAAAATTTTTAAAAGAAGAAGCAATTGCAACTATAACACCTAAGTCAATTGCTGGTTCATTTATCTTTATTCCGCCAACAATGTTTAAATATACATCTTGTGACGAAAGTGGCATTCCTGTATATTTTTCTAATACAGCTATTAATAAATTAAGTCTATTATAATCAATACCAGTTGCAGTCCTTCTTGGCATACCAAATAATGTCCTTGTTGTTAATGCTTGAATCTCTACTAATATACTTCTTGTGCCTTCTAATGATGGAACAATTATTGTTCCCATAGTGCCTTCACCTCTATCTTGTACTAGAATAGCTGATGGATTCTTTACTTCAGTTAATCCATCTTCTTTCATTTCAAACATTCCAATTTCATTAGTTGAGCCAAATCTATTTTTAACTGTTCTTAATATTCTATATGCAAAATACCTTTCTCCTTCAAGATATAATACAGTATCAACCATATGTTCTAAAACTCTAGGTCCTGCAATATTTCCATCTTTAGTGACATGCCCAATTAAAATTGTTGTAATTTTTTTAGATTTACAAATTCTCATAATTTTCGCAGTTACTTCTCTAACTTGTGAAACCGAGCCAGGCGCTGAAGTTATATCATTTGAATAAATTGTTTGAATAGAATCTAATACAACTAAGCTTGGCTTTTTTTCATTTATTGCAAGCTCTATATTATCAATATCTGTTTCTCCTAAAAATATAATATTTTCATTTTTTACTTTAAGTCTATCTGCTCTTCCTTTTATCTGCTCTGCAGATTCTTCACCTGATACATATAATATATTTTCTTTAATTGGAAATTTATCGCAGATTTGTAAAATTAAGGTTGATTTTCCTATTCCAGGTTCACCGCCTAAAAGCATAAGAGATCCTTCAACAAAACCACCACCGAAGTACTCTATCTAATTCTTCATAACTACTTTTTAATCTATTATAGTTTGCATTATTAGCATCTTTAAGTGAAATATATTCTAAATCTTTTGTATCAGTTTTTTTTAAAGCCACTCCTTTTTTATCTACATCTTTTTCTTCATAAAATGTATTCCATGAATTACATGAAGGACATTTTCCAAGCCACCCTGATGACTCATATCCACAATCGGAGCAAACCCATATAGTTTTTTGTTTAGCCATATTTTATATTATTCCTTTATTCATCATTTTATCCACTAAGCTTATATACATTCCATGTGCCCATGTTAATCCAATAACCCATTTTGGTTTTAATGTTTCATTATCTATTTGTTCTGGAATAAAGCCTAATTCTGATGCTGTATTTACAACAAAATTAAAGTTCTCTAAAGCTTTTTCATATTCTCCAAGTTCGAGATAGTAACAAGCTAACCACATACTAGATAAAGACCAAGGATTATATCCTCCCATGTATGTATCATTTTCAAATCTAATATATCCACCAGTATATGTTCTTAAATACATATCTATATTTTCAACTGTTCTTGTTACTTTTTTATCTTCAGGTGTAAATATATTAAACATATGCACAATAGATAATGCAGAAATATCTATTCTAGTATCATCTTTTGCTCTAACAAAAGAATTTTTTTCTTCATTATAAAAGTTATCTACTATATAGCCCTTTAGATTAACCATATTTATTTTGCACTTTTCTTGTTTTTTTCTAATTTGTTCTTGTTTTAATCTATTATTTGAAAAACCATCATACAGAGCATTATATATACCTAAAAAGGATTCCATTGCTGCATAAACTGAAGCTACTCCAAAAATAGTTTCACCCTGATACATTTCCCATAAATCAAATGTGTCTGTCTTTTCTCCTTTAATAATAGAATTAACATATTTATCTAAATATGTGTATGCATTTTCTACCATTCTTAAATTATTTTTTAAAAAGGATTTTTTCTTAGTTGCTTGATAATGCTTATATATTCCAATAGGAATTATAGCTGTTTCGTCTATCTGATATCCCCAACAAGGTGCTAGGGTTCCATCTGTATAAAATCTCTGTTCCCATCTACCAGATCTACTTTGTGTTAAAGTACAAAAATTTTCAAAGTATTTTTCTGCTTTATCATACATACCTAAAAGATCATAAGCTACCATTACATAATATGCATCCCTTGGCCAACAAAATGAATATCTTCCTGATTTTTCTTTTTCCTCATCTACTTCAACAGCAACTGAAATTCCTCCTGTTTTATTATTGTATAATAAATCTAAAAGCATCAATGATCTAATATATACTTCTTTTGCCTTTGGTGACAATCTTTTTAAATCATGTTTTGTATGTTTTTTTACATATTTTTCCCAATGTTTTTTTGTTTCGTTTTCTTTATCTAATATATTTATTTTTCTAATTCTATTAATTTCATTATCTAAATCATTTAATACACCTATTTTAGAGTTATCATTTAAATGTAGATATATATCTATTTCTTTCTTTTCACCAACCTTTAATATAAGGGGTTCTAAAAACATCGTTGAAGATGAAGACAATCCTATATATTCCTTATTTTCAAAATTTAAAGACAGGTCTTTATTCATATTATTTACTTTATATTTATCAATAGGATAATTAGAAAAAAATGTAGCTGCAGCTGTATGATTATATTGTATTAAACAATTATTTTTAAAATACCCACTAGTGTCTACATTTTCATTTGCAATAGCATCTGCATGAACAATAGCCCTAATGTTTAAGTTCTGATCAGATAAGTTTTCAAACTCATATCTTCTAACTACAACTGCTTCATTAAGCATACAAAAATCTGTTTGTATTATTTTTAAATTATATTTACTATTTGTTATTTCAGTTTTTACAATATTTGTATTTTCTATATAATATTGCTTATACACACTTGTAAAATCATCATTTACATCATAAATTTCATTATCATTTATTCTAAATAATACGTCTATATCTTTAAAAAACTGTCTAAAATCTGGCGAAGGATAGAATAATCTTAATAATTTTCCCTTTTTATTTAAACTTAAAACTATTTCATCATTTCCTAATATTGCATCATTAAAATATTTCATTTTTTCCTCCAAATTACCTTGTACTCTTTAAATTATATATTATACAATACTGTTTTTCAACAAAATCTTTTCTAAATCAACTATTAAAGAGTTAACTATATAGTATGTAGATTATTTATATAATTTTTATGATTTTTATAATAACTAATCTATAAATTATATTTCTTAAATAATATATTATATTTCTTAAATAATATATTATATTTCTTAAATATAAAAGATGAGATTTATCTCATCTTTTATCCTAATCTATAAATATTCTATTAAAGAACTATTCCTTTTCTTTATTATTTTCATTATCTTCAACATCTTCAATATCATATTCTTCTTCATATACGTTTATGTCTTCATTTAGTTTATAATCATCTTCATTCAAATCTCTACCTTTCATTAACACCCCTCCTTTATATATTATTTAGGAATAACAGTATAGGCATACTTTCTGTTATTGTCAAGTATTCTTTTAATTATTTAGTTTTTCTTTCTCTCTATCATTTTCTGTTCCAAAATATTTATTTAAAAAGTAATCAATTAAATTATTTTTATTTTCATCATTATTTTTTATTTGTTTTGTTTCTTTGGTTGCTTTTTCTATTTTTTTTGTTATTACTTCTGCTTTCTCTTTATTTTCTTTATTTGCCTCTTCTTTAACTTCTTTCTCTTTATTTCCTACCTTTTTTATTCTTTTTGATTTACCTTCATCTTTAATTTCTATAATAATAGGTATTAATTTTTTAAAAATTCCTATCATGAATTCTTTTCTTTCAGAATCTAACTTATTATAAGCTTTAATTAAATCAGGAGTTTTATGTATTAAACTTAAGTCGTCATGAAAATTTACAATTTTTTCATTTTTTAAAAGGGAAAACAATGTAGACACAAATAGTTCTCTTTCTTCAATAGTAGCGCTTTCTAACCATTTCATAATAGCCTTATTAAAATTTAATGAAGATTTAGAAAGAGCTTTTAAATATATTAAGTCATTGTCCTTAACTTTCCAAAAGAATAAATCATGTTGAAGAACACCTTTTTCAGCACTCTTACATACTAAAACTGTATCTTTTTCAAATAATAGTCCAATTATAGATTCTTGAGGTACTACTTTTACTATTTTATCTCTAATTGCTTTATATTCTTTACTTTTATAAACTTCTTCAGGAAATCCTGGTCCATCAAATGAATATGCTTTTATAATATTCTTTTGAATAGTAATATCACTATTTATAGCTGCATATAGAGCTAAATTACCACCCTTTGAATGACCACCAAGTAGTATTTTCTTTTTTTCCATTGAATATACCTTAGCTAAATATTTAACAGCTTGTTTTTGAGATTCTACAGGGTACTCATATGTCATATGAAAATTTTCATTCCATCCTAAAATTGTATTATCAGTTCCCCTGTACGCAACATAAATTTTATCACCTAAAATAAATGTAATGGCTGAAAATTGTTTAATCTTTTTATGATCATTATCTACAAGATAATGCTTTAATCTTATATCTCTATATCTGGGACTTAATACCATAAGAATATATAACTTTTCATACTCTTCCCTACGAGGTAATAACTTCAACATAGTATCAAAATTTTCTGCTTTAAAAGTATCTTTTAACAAAATACCTTCTTCAGGAATAATATTATCAAATTTAATATAAGTTAAAGTTGATAAAACCATACTATCTAAAATAGAAAATGCCTTTTGTGAAAAAGTTCTTCGTTCATTTTTTACATATTCTAATATATCCATCTACACTCCTTGTATAATGTAAACATGATAATTTACATTAAAATTTATTTTCTTGTATAATTACAAATATTTAAAATTCTTAATATATAAATATTATATTATCCTTTATGCTTTCTTTCAACATTTTTTAATAAAAAAAGAGCTCGAAAGCTCTTTTATATTTAAAACATTTAGTTTATTTTTTATTTTTGTTTTATATTGTTTTTGTTTTTAATTAAATTAAATATTATTAGTTAATTTTAGTTACGATTCCTGAACCAACTGTTCTACCACCTTCACGGATAGCAAATCTTAGTCCTTCTTCAATAGCTATTGGTGTAATAAGTTCAATATCCATTGTAACATTATCACCAGGCATAACCATTTCTGTTCCTGCAGGTAATGCAATAACTCCAGTAACATCAGTTGTTCTAAAATAGAATTGTGGTCTATATCCATTAAAGAATGGAGTATGTCTTCCTCCTTCTGATTTATCTAGAATATAAACTTCTGCTGAAAATTTAGTATGAGGATTTATAGATCCTGGTTTTGCTAATACTTGTCCTCTTTCAATGTCATCTTTTTGAATTCCTCTTAAAAGTAGACCTGCATTATCTCCAGCTTCTGCTGAATCTAGAAGTTTTCTAAACATTTCAATTCCAGTAACAACTGTTTTTCTCTTTTTATCAGTCATTCCTACTATTTCAACTTCTTCATTTAAATTTAATTTTCCTCTTTCAACTCTACCTGTTGCAACAGTTCCTCTACCAGTAATAGTGAAAATATCTTCAAC
>CAZCCM010000027.1:0-10809 GCA_964497325.1 uncultured Lachnospiraceae bacterium
ATTATTTTAATAAAAAGATGAAAATAGTAGAGTATATAAAGGTAGTAGATTAAAATATCTACTGCCTTTTTAAAAAAATATTTTGTAACATATGTTTGTATTTTCTAGACTTAAAATACTAAAAAAAATATTTTTATCTACAAAAATTCTGTAGTTATGATATACTAAAGAGAGAAAAAATAGAAAAATTAAAAATTAAAAATATAATTGAAAGTTTTTAAATATAAAAATAGAAATTAGAGGAAAAATGTATTTAATAGTAGGATTAGGAAATCCTGAATCAGAATATTCAGGAACTAGACATAATATGGGATTTGATGCAGTAAATATGGTTGTAAAAAAATTAGAATTAGGTTTTTTTAACTATGATCAAAAGATTGACGCAGAAATGATTAGAACTAAAATTTTTGATAAAGATTGCATGTTTATAAAGCCACAAACATATATGAATTTATCTGGCGATAGCATTAGAAGAGTTGTTAATTATTACAAAATACCAGAAGAAAATATAATAGTAGTCTATGATGATATGGATACTCCAAAAGCAGAGATTAGGATAAGAGAATCTGGAGGTTCTGCAGGTCATAATGGAGTAAAGTCAGTTCTTTCTGTTATTCAAAATTTCACAAGAATTAGAATAGGTATAGGTAAATGTCTAATTAATGATGACAGAGCACATATTGATTATGTTACAAAAAGAGTACCTGATGAAGAATTAACTCTTTTAAGAGAAGGAGTAAATAAAGCTTCAGATGCTATAATTGATATTTTAAAAACAGATGTACAGACAGCTATGAATAAATATAATCATAAACAAAGAGAAGAGAAAGATAAAGTAAAAGAAAATAAAGAAAATAATGAAGATAATGAAGATAATAAAAATAACGAAGACAATAAACTAAAATCTTTTGGGTAAAAAGGAGAGAAAATGATAACTTTATCAATTATAATATTAGTTATAAGTTTAATAAACTTGGTGTTTACTTTAATAAAATTGATATTTTTAAAAAGTTTAGAAATTTTATTAATAATTATTCAATTGATAAAAGAAATAATAGAAAAACTAAAAAAACTAAAAACTAAAAGATTTAAAAAAGTAGAAAAATATAAATAAAAAATAAAAAATTAAAGAAATAAAAGGAGTAAAAGATGAAATATGTATTTGGACACAAAAACCCTGACACTGATTCAATTATGTCAGCAATAGTTATGACAGAATATTTAAACAAAAAAGGAATAGAAGCTAAAGCATTTAGACAAGGTAATATAACAAAGGAAGTACAATTTGTTTTAGATTATTTAAAAATAGATGCACCTGAATTGCTTCCAGAACTAGAAAGTGGGGTGGAGGTTGTTTTAGTAGATCATAATAATCCTACAGAAACAGTAGAAAATTTAAATGATTTAGTGGTAACAGATGTTGTTGATCATCATTCTGTTAAATTAAGAACAGCATATCCTTTAAATTATAGAGCAGAAGCTGTTGGCTGTACTAATACAGTTTTATATAAAATGTTTAAAGAATCTAATTTTGAAATTTCAAAACAAACAGCGATGATGATGCTTTCAGCAATCATTTCAGATTCATTATTATTTAAATCACCAACATTTACATTAGAAGATAAAGAGGTTGTTGATGAATTAGTAAAAATATCAGGTATTGATGTAGAAAAATATGGCTTAGATCTTTTAAAAGCTGGAACAGATATATCAGATTTATCGGCAGAAGAAATATTAAATTTAGATGCAAAAACTAAAAAAGATTTTAATACTAGATTAGTAGTAGCTCAGGTAAATACTGCAGATATTGACGATGTTTTAAAAAGAGAAGATGAATTAAAAGATGCTATAAATGAATCTATTAAGAATAATAGTTTAGATTTATACCTTCTTCTAATAACAGACATTATTAATGGTAATTCTATGACTATTGCTATGGGTGAGAAAAGTAGTATTGCTGAAGAAGCTTTTGGAGTAAAAATAGTTGATGATAAAATGTTTTTAAAAGGTGTAATGTCTAGAAAAAAGCAAATTTTACCTCCAATAGAAAATGTTTTAAAAAATAAATAAATTTAATAAAATAAAAATATGAGAAATATATGGAGGTATCATGAATAATAGTAATAAAAAGAAAACTTATATAGCTATAACATCTCTAGTTTTAATTATTGTAGTAATAATAGGAGGAATTTTTCTTTTTAAATCTAAATTTAATCAAAAAAAAGTAATTGTAGCAGATGGGGTAATAAAGTTTTTGGAACCTGATTCTTTAGTAGAAATAGAAATTGATACAAATGGTCAAGAGTTACCAAGTACTAAAAAAGAAGGAACCATACCTGTTACTATTAATATGAAAGTTAATAATGAAGTAATTGAAAAGCCTGGTACAATTAAAGTTCAGGGAACTTCTACAGAAATATGGCCTAAAAAGAATTGGTCAATAAAAATATATAATGATGAAGAAAGAACAAAAATTTTAAAATTAAAAATTGGAGATTCTATTGCAACTGATGAATGGATTGCTAAAGCAGATTGGATAGATCCAACTATGCTTCGTAATAATCTTTCATATACTATATGGGGTGATATGGTAAAAAGTAGGACAACTGAACCAAAGTATGAAGTACAAAATGCAATATCACAAAAAGAGATAGTTGCAGATAAAAAAGTTGAAGCACAAGGTTTTCCAAGAATATATACTGCAAGAATTAAAATAAATGGTGAACATTATGGAATTACAAATTTTCTTTTAGGTCATGACCCAGATAATTTTAATATAGATAAAAATAATCCTAAGCATATGTATTTGGAATTTGACTCTAGAGGTGGATATACTATTGTAAAAACATGGGAAAAATTTAGAGCAAATGGTATTGGAGAGTGGATTAATGGATATTATCCAGAAAACAAAGATATGACTAAAGAGCAAAAAGAATCAATTGATAGTTTAGGAAAATTAATAAATGGTTCTTTAGAAAATTTTAAAGAAAATTTTGATAAACATTTAGATAAAACAAACATGATTGATACATTAATTTTTATAGAAGCGGTAGGAGATTGGGATGGTGTTTCACATGATGTAGAGATGGTTACATATGATTTAGAAAAATGGTATATGTTACCATGGGATAAGGATACTACTTTTGGAATGAACTGGGATGAAAGTGGGATACAAAAAAATAGTGAAAATACTCTTTTAATATATTATAAAAAAGAAGATTCTACTCAAAAACCTTGGTATAAAACATATAATGCCTTTACAGAAGAAGTAGAAGAAAGATATGCAGAATTAAGAAATAATAATGTTCTTACAACAGAACACTTAAGAGAAATGATAGAAAATGTTGAAAGTAAAATTCCTGAACAAGTATGGGAAGAAGAAAGTACTAAATGGGATAGTAAAGGTAGACCTTCAATAGATGAAACTGATTCAGATCAAATAGAATCATGGTTTAAAGCAAAATTAGAAACTTTAGATAAACATTTTAAATACAATAAATAATACGAATAATAATACAAAAAACAAAAAAACAAAATACAAAAAACAAAAAATAAAAACGGCAAAACAGAAAACAAAAACGGTAAAAACAGAAAACAAATAAGTAAATTAGTAAATTAGTAAACAAGCTATATGGAGAAGTGTATGAAAAAACATATTATAACTATAATTATAATTGCAATCCTATTATTCGGTTTAGTAGGAGGTTTTTGGTATTTTAATCAAAACAAAGATAGTGATGAAATGTATCAAGAAGATGCTATAGAATATTTTGAATTGCTTCAAGGAGAACAATTTGGAGTAGTAGATAAAAAAGGTAATATGATTATAGAACCAATTTATTCTAATGTTTTTATACCTAGAAAATCAGTTGATGTGTTTTTTTGTTATGAAGATAATTTGAATTATAAAATCTTAAATAAAACTGGAAATGAATTATTTGAGAATTATGAAGAGGTTACTCCAATAATAGGATCTCTTTCTGAAAGATATGAATATAGAAATTTATTAAGATATAAAGAAGAAGACAAATATGGGTTGATGGATACAGCAGGTGTTAGAAAGACTAGAGCTATGTATGATAAAATTGAGGCATTAGATGATGATACGGGAATATACAAGGTTACAGTTGATGGTAAGATTGGCCTTTTAAAAGCAGATGCTAAAGTTCTAATTCCTCCTAAATATGAGAATATAACTGCAAAAAGTACATTTCATTATGATAAGGATGAATTTAATGTAGGTTATGAGTTAAGAGATTTAGTAAATTCAGAACCAAAGTATGGTTTTGCTTCTTCTAATGGAAAAATATTATTAAAACCAAAATTTGAAAATATTATTAAAACAGATATGTCTTCTGATGATTATTATTTAATAGTTCAAGAAAATGGAAGAAAAGGACTATTTAAAAATAATAAAAGAATTATTAAGTCTAAATATCAAGAAATTGCACTTGGAACTAATTTAGCTATTGTTAAGGAATACCAACGTTATGGACTATATTCTTTAGATGGTAGGGAATTAATTTCTCCTAGATTTGATGAGTTTAAATTGTTTGGAAAGTATGTAACTTTTGTTGATGGAGAAAATGAGTATACTTATGATGGAATAGGTAATAAAATAGCTGGGTCAGAATTTTTAATTATTTCTGATGTTTCAAATAAGAACTATCTTATAGTTGCAGATAAAAATAATAAGATGACATTAATAATTGATGGAGTATCTCTTCCAGAAAGGTATGACAATCTTCGTTATGTTTTTGAGGATTACTTTATATTTGAAGAAAATAAAAAAATGGGAATTTTTGAAGTAAATAAAGGTGTAGTAATTCCTGCTGAATTTGATATTATTAATCAAATTTATGGCACAAATATTATTAAAGCTGTAAAGGGTAATGATGTAAGTTTATACAACAGAGAACTATATTTAATTAATTTTGCTAAGAAATTTACTGAAGAAAAAATTAAAGATAAAAGTCTATTATTTATATATAACTCAACAGATGCAAAATATTTAGATTTTGATGGACATGAAATTGAAAATATTAATATTTTAGATAAAAAATATTATGCTAAAAAAGAGGGAAGCAAGTGGGGTTTTGTAGATAAAGATCAGAATATAGTATTAAGACCTAAGTATGACATGGTAACAGAATTTAATGACTATGGTTTTGCTAGTGTTAGAGTAGGGAAAAAATGGGGTGTAATAGATGAAACTTTAGAAGAAGTTATAAAGCCTCAATATGAGTTTGAAAACAGAGAAAGTATGCCTAAATTTATAAATAAATTCCTTTTAGAAGAAAACTTTAAAGGTTTAGTAATAGATATAGATAAGTCTGAAGTTACTAAAGTTTCTAATTAATTAAGAATATAAATACAATAAATAGTATAAATATAGAAAATAGTGTAAATACAATAAATACTGTAAATATAATAAATAAGCTAAATAAATAATAACAAAAACTAAGTGAGTTAATATTTAAAAGAAAGATTAAATGTTTAAGACAATTAAAAATACTAATTTAATAGAAAATAAGATAGAAATTAAAAAGTCAATATTTATATCTAATATTGCATATGTTCAGAGCGAAATAGAGGCATTAGAAAGAATAGAGGAAGTAAAAAATAAATATAAAGATGCTACACATAATGTTTATGCATATTTAGTTTTAGATAGCGGAGAGAAATATAGATGTTCAGATGATGGAGAACCAGCTAAAACTGCAGGCTCTCCTATTTTATCAGTAATTCAAAATCAAGATTTAAAAAATCTAGTTATAATAGTAACAAGATATTTTGGGGGAATAGAACTTCGGAACAGGAGGTCTTGTTAAAGCATACACTGATTCAGCTGTTTTAGGATTAAAAAAATTAGAAATAATAAACAAATCTAAAGGAATGGAAATAGAGTTTAATATTTCATATGAAGAGTTTGAAATTTTAAAAAGAAATATTGATATGTTTAATAAGGAATCTGTGATAGAATGTATTAAAATATTAGACACTAAATATTTAGAACAAATTACTTTAAAAGTTTTCTTATCATATGATAAGTTTAAAGATACAAAAGACTTTGAAGATAAAATAGTTAAAAATTTAATAATACAAAATTTAAAAATTTTAAAAGAAAGTATTAATTAAGAGGAAATATGGAAGTAAGTGAAGAATTTAAAGAGTTAGAAGAATTTAGAGATGAAGAAATCTTAAATGCTGAAGCAGATCAAGAGGAAGAAGATGTAGAAATTACTTTAAGACCTAAATTTCTTAATGAATTTATAGGACAAGATAGAGTTAAAGATAATCTAAAAATATATATTGAATCTGCAAAAAAAAGAGGAGATACTTTAGATCATGTTCTTTTCTATGGACCTCCAGGGCTTGGTAAAACTACTCTTTCAAACATTATTGCAAATGAGATGGGTACAAGCATTAGAATTACATCAGGACCTGCTATTGATAGAACAGGTGACCTTGTAGCTATTCTTTCTAACCTACAAGAAGGAGATGTATTATTCATTGATGAGATTCATAGAATATCGAAAGTAGTAGAAGAAATACTATATCCTGTTTTAGAAGATTATGGTTTAGACATTATTATTGGTAAGGGACCAAGTGCAAGAAGTATTAGATTAAATCTTCCTAAATTTACATTAGTTGGAGCAACTACAAAAGCAGGAATGTTATCAACACCACTTCGAGATAGATTTGGGATTGTAGACAGATTAGATACATATACTCCTGATGAACTTTATACAATTATTAAAAGATCAGCAGATATTATTGGTGCAACAATTGATAATGATGCAGCAAAAGAAATAGCTAATAGAAGTAGAGGAACACCTAGAATTGCAAATAGGATATTAAAAAGAGTAGTAGATTTTGGAACTGTTTTAAACGATGGACAAATTAACTTAGAAGTAGCAAAAGTAGCACTACATAAATTAGGAATAGATGATTTAGGGTTAAATGAAACAGATAGAAAACTATTAAATGAAATCTATCACACATATAATAAAGGACCTGTAGGAATAGATGCATTAGCTTCTTCTTTGGACGAAGAGAATGATACTATAGAAGATGTATATGAACCATATTTAATGCAAGTAGGATTCATTGCTAGAACTCCTAGAGGTAGAATCCTTACACCTAAGGGTGAAGAGTATTTAATGGGTAAGAAGTAATGGAAAGAATAGAAAAATAAAAAAAGGGGGGATAATTTGAGAAACTTACAGAGTGCAAAAGAAAATAAGAATGACGAGTTTTATACTCAATTAAAAGACATTGAAAATGAACTTAAACATTATAAACATCATTTTAAAGACAAGGTGGTGTATTGCAATGCTGATGACCCAAGAGTTAGCAATTTTTTCTATTATTTTTCATATAATTTTGAATATTTGGGATTAAAAAAGTTAATTACTACTTGTTATAAAAATCAAGAATTAGACTTTTTTACCATGCACGACAAAGAAAGTGCAATAGCATTAGTTTATGAAGGGGAAAAAGATAATGGCAGAGTTCCTACTATAGAAAACATAGGAATAATAAATTTAAAAGGTGATGGAGATTTTAGATCAAAAGAAGCTATTGAATTTCTTAAGGAAGCTGACATAGTTGTAACTAATCCACCTTTTTCGTTATTTAGAGAATATATAACACAACTTATGGAATATGAAAAAAAATTTCTTATTATAGGAAGTATTAATAATATTACTTATAAAGACATGTTTCCGTTGATAAAAGAAAACAAAGTTTGGTTAGGTTATAATTGGGTTAAAGAATTTATGATTCCTAAAGAAGCACAACTTAAAACTTCTCAAAGAGTAGATGAAGATGGAAATAGATTTCAAAAATTTGGAAACATTGTATGGTTTACAAATTTAGATATACCTAAGATACATGAAGAATTAATTTTATATAAGAAATATACTGAGGAAGAGTATCCAAAATATGCAGACTATGACGCAATAAATGTTGATAAACTTACAGAAATTCCAAAAGATTACGATGGAACTATAGGGGTACCGATAACATTTTTAGATAAGTATAGCCCGAGCCAATTTGAAATTTTAGATACAACTGAGCCATGTATTTCATTAAAAACATTAAATAAAGATCCTAATTTTAAGCCTTATAAATCTAGACAGGTATATTTTAAAAATGAGCTTTGTCAAAAAAAATACCATAGACTTTTTATTAGACGTAAAAAATAATTAAAAAAAAGGGGGAATAATGGAAGTAAAATTAAAAGAAATTACTATAAGAGAATTAGTAAGAGATTACAAAGACCATGCTGAAGAGGGAGTTACAGGATATGGTGGAAGATTAGATATTAGACCTCCTTTTCAAAGAGAGTTTGTCTACGATGATAAGCAAAGAAAAGCAGTTATTGATACGGTAAAAAAAGGTTTTCCTTTAAATGTTATGTATTGGGCAGTAAGAAAAGATGGGAATTATGAAATTATTGATGGGCAACAAAGAACAATTTCAATATGTCAGTATGTAAATAGTGATTTTTCTTTTAAAGATATGTTTTTTCATAATTTACAAGACGATGAACAAGAACAAATTTTAAATTATAAATTGACTGTATATGAATGTTCTGGAACTGACAGTGAAAAGTTAGAGTGGTTTAAGACTATTAATATAGCTGGAGAAGAATTAACTGATCAAGAGTTAAGAAATGCAGTTTATCATGGTAGTTGGGTTACTGATGCTAAAAGATATTTTAGTAAAACAGGTTGTCCTGCATACCAAATAGGTGGGAAATATATGAGTGGAACAGCTATAAGACAAGACTATCTAGAAACAGTTATTAAGTGGATTAATGATGGTAAGATAGAAGAATATATGTCTAAAAATCAAAATGAACCTAATGCAAGTAAACTATGGCTATATTTTACAACGGTTATAAATTGGGTAGAAACTACATTTCCTAATTATAGAAGAGAGATGCAAGGTGTTGCTTGGGGTGAATTATATAATGAACATAAAGATGAAAACTTAGATTCTACTAAATTAGAAGAAAAAATAAGTGAATTAATGCAAGATCCAGATGTTACTAATAAAAAAGGAATATATCATTATGTTTTAAATGGTAAAGAAAAACATTTAAATATTAGAGCTTTTAATGATAGAGAAAAAAGAGAAGCTTATGAAAGACAAAAAGGTATATGTGTTGTTTGTAAAGAACATTTTGAAATAGAAGAGATGGAAGCAGATCATATAACGCCATGGCATGCAGGAGGGAAAACAGACTCTGAAAATTGCCAGATGCTATGTAAAGAATGCAATAGGAGAAAGTCTGGAATATAGAAAATTATTCTTAATCATCAAGAAAACTTGTTTTAGAAGAAGTATAGATGAACTAAAGGTATTAAAAATAAAAAAATAAAAGAAAAAATACAATGATTATAAAAGAGATAAGCATGAAATATTTCAGTAGAGATATCTACTTAAATAAATTTAAGAAACTAGATTTTTGAGAAATTAGTATCAATAAATAAAAGGTATCTTTATAGTTTCATATATTTTGAAAAATTGTTAAAAACAGACTGAATTTTTAAGCAAGATTTAAGCAAGATTTAAGTAAGATATATTGTTTATTGTTTAGTAAAATGATATAATATAACTAGCAAAGGGAGGTGAACAATATGAATAATTATGTTCCACCATTTGAAATATCAAATGAAATGTTATCTAAGATATCAAACATTATGGAAAAGATTGGAAAATTAGATAATTATTCTACTTTAGATAAAGCTCCATATTTAAGAAAACAAACAAAAATAAATTCTATTCACTCTTCTCTTATAATTGAAAATAATAAGTTAAACTTAAAGCAAGTAAAAGATGTAATTAATGGGAAGGTAGTAATTGGAGATCAAAAAGATATCCAAGAGGTTAAAAATGCTTATAAAGCTTATGAGATGTTAAAAGAAATTAATCCCTATTCTATTGAGGATTTGAAAAAGGTTCATGGAATAATGACTTTCTTAACTGTAGAGAGATCAGGAGAATTTAGAAATAGTCCAGAAGGAATTTTTGATGGAGAAACTTGTATCTTTATTTGCCCTCCAGAAGAAATGGTAAGCCCATTAATGAATAATCTTTTTGACTGGTTGAATAAAAATAGGAATGTAATTCATCCGTTAATTTTATCTAGTGTTTTTCACTATGAATTTGTGTTTATTCATCCTTTTAGTGACGGAAATGGTAGAATTGTTAGATTATGGCAAAACTCATTATTATATAAGTGGAAAAATATATTTGAATATTTGCCAATTGAATCAAAAATCCATAAATACCAAAAAGAATATTATAAAGTTATAGCTAAAAGTCATAAAAATGGTAACTCTAATGAGTTTATTAATTTTATGTTAAAGATGATAGATGAAACACTTGAAGAAGCTATATCAATTTCTAACTTGCCAATAACAAAAGAATTAGTTAATATAAATAAATTATTAAATGTAATGGATAGAAATATCCCATTAACTGCTAATGAGATAATGGAAAGACTAGATATAAAATCTAAAGAAACTCTTAGGAGTCAATATTTAAATCCAGCAATTAAACAAGGTTTAATAAATTTAATTATTCCTGATAAGCCAACAAGTAAAAACCAAATGTATTATAAAACTTAAAAATAATGGGGAGTAATTTGGGTTTACTCCTCATGTTATTTTGTAATATATATTTGTATTTTCTAGAAACACTCTTTTTATGGAGTGTTTTTATATTGAAGAAGCGAGGGCTTTATGTTATAATTTAAAGCATATTTGTTAATAATTTAATAATTTTAATAAATTA
>CAZCCM010000028.1:0-10631 GCA_964497325.1 uncultured Lachnospiraceae bacterium
CAAGAGAACATTATACATTTAATGGTTGGGACAAAGAGATTGGAGTAGCAACAGAAGACACAACATATACAGCGCAATGGAAACCTGTAACCTATACCTATACATTTAAATTAGATGGTGGAAATATAGATGGTGATACAGATGATGTTTCGCTAAGTGGAGAATATAATACAGATTCAAGTACACCTAAAATTCCAACAAAAGAACACTATACATTTACAGGTTGGTATCCTACGGTACCAAGTACATACGAAGGGAATAATACATATACAGCACAATGGAAACCAGTAGATGAGGAAAAACCAGATGATACTAATACTGATAAACCAGTAGATGTGGAAAAGCCAAAACCGGATGATACTAATACTGATAAACCAGTAGATGTGGAAAAGCCAAAACCAACTTATAAAGATGAAACTACAGTTCCTTTAAAAAAATTACCAAATTCAGGTAAAAAAATTACTGTTTTAGTATTAATAGTAGTGTTTGGAATAGTAGCTATTATATCATATAAGAAAAAAGAATCGTATAATTTTTAAGAACAGGGAAAATTAAGTAAAAAAATACTAAAAAAAGAACATTTATATGTTCTTTTTTATATTTAATTTTAATTGAGTTTTATTTTGCACCTTACGTTTTTGTTTATTAATTAATTTTATGTCTTTTTAATTAGCATATACTTTAAAATTAATATATGGGAAGATAGGAGTTTTAAGTTCTACATCTTTTAAATATTCTTCTTCAATTCTATTGTTAGTTAATTGTTCATACAGTTCATTAAATCTGCCAGTATGTTCTTTAATCTTTTTATGTGCATAATCAACCATTGTTTGATTAGTTATTATGAATAACCAATCACTACTTTGAAGCATTAATAATTCTCTAGCACATTGATTTAAAACTCTTTCTATAAGAGAGTCAGTATTATCTTTATATTGATTTGCTAATTCAGTCATTCTTTTTCCAAGTTCATTAAAGTGTTTAAATGCATAATCATTAGCAGAATTTAACCAAACCTCACTGTAACCATTAGCACCCCAAGAAGATCTTGCAGGAGTAGATACTTGTAAATTTGGATATTTTTCTAAATATTCACTAGGTGTAATAAGTTCAAAATTAGATTTATTGTAGTGGATTTTTTTAAATAGAATATATAACCAATAAGGACCTTCATACCACCAATGTCCATAAAGTTCAGCATCATAAGGGCAAGTTATAATAGGTGGGATGGTAGTAATTGTTGATAAGTGATTTATTTGATCTGTTCTACAATTATAAAAATCACCTGCTTGCATTTCAGCTGAATCTTTAGCCCACTGTACATCATATATATCTTTATCTTCTGTTTTGCCTGTAATTCTATGATACTTAATTCCAGTATTAACTCTAACACCATTTGAAGCTATATATGGTTTAATATAATCATATGGTGCATCATAACCTATATCTCTATAAAATTCTCTATAATTGAAATCTCCTGGATAACCAGAAATTGAAGACCATACTTGTCTAGAACTTTCAAGATCTCTTGCAAATGCAACTAAGCCATCAGGTGAAACAATAGGAGTGTAGGTAGCATTAACAGGTAGAGGTTCAGCATAAAGAAGGCCATGAGTTTCAACTATAGCATATTGAATTCCATGTTTTTTTAGTAATTTATCTACCTCTGGTACATAGCCACATTCAGGTAACCAAATTCCCTTTGGCTTTCTTCCAAAGAAATGTTCATAAGTTTGAACTCCTACTGCTATTTGTGCATCAACTGTTTTTTCGTTTATATACAATATTGGGAAGTAACCATGAGTTGCTCCACAAGTAATTATTTCTAATTTACCAATATCTTGAAAAAACTTAAATCTAGAAATAATATCTCCACCATTAGCATCTTCTAGGTAATATCTTAAATCTTCTTTATATCTGTTATAATAATAATGTGACAGTCTATTAATTCTTTCGTTATCTTTAGTTCTTTCTATTTCTTTTTCAGACAATTCTATATGTTTTTTTAAATATTTAACATATCTTTTCTTTAAAATTTCATTATCAAGCATATTAAGAAGAGGAGGGGTCATAGACATAGTAATTCTAAAATCAACACCTTCATCAACTAAAGCTTCAAAAGATTTTAATAATGGAATATATGTTTCAGATATTGCCTCAAAAAGCCATTCTTCTTCTAAATAAGTATCATCATATGGATGAAAAACGAATGGTAGATGTGCATGTAGTATAAAATTAACATATCCTTTAATTTGACTCATTAAATATTCCTTTCAAATGCTAGTCCAGAAGTTGTAAGCCAAGAAGAACGAGATTTTTCACTATGTGAAAGATCATCTTCTATATGTCCATACACTTTTTCCATTTCTAGTTTATTTTTTGCTTCAATTTCATATTCTAATCCAGTTACAATGTTTCTAATTTTAATTTTACTATTTATGCTATCAAATAATATATGACCATTAGGAGATACAATATTATTTGAAGAACCAAAATAAATATAATCATTTTTTGTAAAAGTAACAGTTGGACGATAAAAATTAAAGTCTTTATTTTCATCTATAAATTTTTGTTCTAAAAGTTCTCTTGTTAAAGTATTTTTGTCTAAATCAAGATGTTTATTTATATATTTGTTTTTTCTAATTTCAAATTCAATTCTAGGACTATATTCAAAATTTTCTTTTAATTTTCTTCCTATTTCAACAGAATAAACACTGGAGTTGTCTGGAATATCAATATACCAAGAGTTTGCAAAGTCATCTATTTTTATTTCAAAAGAATAGTTTTTAGATTGATTTTTTACTATTAATACTGGATATGTTTTATCCCAAAAATATTCACCATATTTTTTAGTGATTTCTGTTTTCATACTATCATCAAAATCCCAATATACAAACAGTTTATTAGGAGTTTGTGCTAATATTTTTACAGTATCTTTATTATATCTATATGGAAGGTCGTAATACTCTGGTAGGTATTTAACCTTTTTTTCAGGTGAAAAAAGATTTTTAAAACGAATCCTTAAATCATCAAAGAAAATTTTTGTTTTTTCTCTAAGTGTTTGTTCATTCTTTGTTCCAACTTCAATAATAGTTGAAGCTTTATTAGTTTCTTGTTCTTTTAATTTTGAAATTTTCTTAGCTTCTTCTATTTTAATTGTTTTTCCTTCTTTTGATTTAATTTCCTTTGGGCCGATTTCATCTTTTTTAGTTAAATCATTATCATTTTTGGCCATAAAGTCCTCCTTGGTATACATATATAATTATAATATATTATAAAAATTAGAAATTCAAGAAAACAACAAAGATAAATAAATTTAAAATATTAGACAGTATAAAATATTAGATAAATTAAGTGTTGCATCAAGGTAGAAAAAGCGAACACTTATTATTGCAATATTTAAGATAAGATAAAATAAAATGTAAATGATAAAATTAAATGTCCACCTTGAAAATAGAATAAGATAAAAGTGATTTTTATTGAAAAAATAGTATAAAAATGATATATTTTAAGCAATGGAGGAAATAACAAATGAAAAGTTTTCTAAAAGGTATAATTGGTATAATACTTATAATCTTTTTTCTAGGAATAATTACTTATACTATAGATAATGCAAGGATTAGTACAGGTAAAACACCAATAGTTTCAATTCCTTTAGTAGAACTTAAAGATGGTGGGACTAAAGAATACTATGGAATAGGTTATAAAATAATTGCATATAATAAACTTAATGGATATAAAAAATATCATATTGGATCATATAAGTTAGAATATGACGATACATTAGGAGAAGAAAGTGAATTAGCAGATATTTCTAAACAAAATATTGAAAAAATAAATGAAAAAAAACTTAAAAATATAGTAGAATTTAAAGCAAAAGAAATAAAAAATAAAAATAAGTTTTTGTCATTTTTAGATGCAGTATCAGCAAAAGATACAAAAAAACATGAATTGAATTTTATAAATTATACTGAAGAAGGAAAAGAGATAAGACATTCATTAGTTTATGAAAACAATGTAATGTTTTATACAATAGATAGAAGGTTAGATGATTTTGCAGAAGAGTTAGAAAGAGAGACACCACTTACTTATGAAGTAGAGCCTTTAATTAAAGTAATTCAAAGCAAAGATAAGAAAAAAATGTCATATTATGTTATTAATAAGCTTACAGATGAAGAAGTTTTGTTAGTTGAAGTTTTAAGTGAACATTTGAAATTAAAGGGAGAATAATGTCAGAAGAACAGATTAGTTTAGAAAAATATACTAAAACAACTTTAGAAGAAAAAGGTATTTTTTTAAAGAAAAGTTTAGGACAAAATTTTTTAATTAATCAAAATATTATAGATAGAATAATTGAAGTATCAGAAGTAAATGAAGATGATATTGTCTTAGAAATTGGACCAGGTATTGGAGCTCTTACAAGAAGTCTTGTAAAAGTTGCAAGACATGTTATAGCTGTTGAAGTAGATGAAAGATTTATAGATATTTTAAGAGTAGAGTTAGCAGATTTTAATAATATTACTATAATACATGAAGATATTTTAAAACTTAACATTGATGACTTAATTAAAGAAACAATTACAAAAATAAAGTATGAAGATAATTTTAAAAATAAAGAAAAAGATAAATTTAAAAAAGATGAAATTAATACAAAAAAAGAAAAATATAATATTAAAGTTGTAGCAAATCTTCCTTATTATATTTCAACTCCGGTGTTAACAAAACTAATTGATAGTAGAAGCATTGAAAAAATATATATTATGTTACAAAAAGAATTAGCAGAAAGATTTTTATCTCAAACAGGGAAAAGAGAGTCTGGAGGTATAACTTATTTTATCTCGTATTATATGGAAACTAAAAAAGAACTTAATGTCTCTAAAAATAATTTTAAACCTGTTCCTAAAGTTGATTCTCAAATAATTTCACTTAAAAGAAGAAATTATCATAAATTAGTAAAAGATGAGGAATTATTATTTAAATTAATTCAAATTGGATTTATGCAAAGAAGAAAGACATATTTAAACAATATTAAAAGTTATATAAATAACAATAAAAGTAGTAAAAAATATATTAATAAACAAAAAGAAATAGCCTATAGCAAAAAAAATATTAAAGATGAAGTTCAATTTCAATATAATATAACCATAGAAAAAATGAATGACATTTTTACAAAATTGAATATCCCTTATACTGCAAGAGCTGAAGAAATTACATTAGATCAATATATTGATATTGTAAATCTTTATTGAATTGATTTTTTACTTAATTTTATATATATTAAAAATAACAAAAGAATAAAATTTTTAGAGGTATTTATGAATAAAAAAGGTATAACAATGATTAGTTTAATATTTTATGTATTATCATTTTTTGTTGTTGTAGGTGTTATAGGAACAATTAGCATATTTGTTAGTAAAAATATAGATTCTATTACTACTGAGACAGATCCTAATTATGCAAAAGCTCAATTAGATAGATATTTGACTAAATATATAAATAGAAAAGATTCTTATCAAATATTAAAAGACAAAGATATAGATTCTGACTATATAGTCTTTACTGAACTTGGAACTAGTAAAGAAACTAATACAATAAAATATGTTCCAGAAAGTACATTAGTTAGTAAAGGTTATTTATTTTTAGAAAAAAGTAAAAATGGTGTTTTAGAAAATAAGATTATGATTTCGGAAAATGTTGTAGGATTAAATATTTATGAGTCTGAGCATGGTTTAGGAAAGTCTTTAGAAATTGAATTAAAAGTATTAAAAGGTGAAGAAATAGTTAGTTCGGTTCTGACATATGGTGTTGTAAGATGAGCGTAATACATAATGAAGCTAAAAAAGAAGATATAGCAAAAAAGGTGTTAATGCCTGGGGATCCTTTGAGAGCTAAATATATTGCAGAAAACATGTTAGAAAATGTTAAATTAGTAAATTCAACAAGGAATATGTTAGCATATACTGGAACATATAAAGGTGTTGAGATTACAGTAATGGGATCAGGTATGGGAATGCCTTCAATGGGAATATATTCTTATGAATTATTTACATATTATAATGTTAATGAAATATTAAGAATAGGCTCTTGTGGAGCTTATTCAAATAATTTAAAATTAAATGATATTATTCTTGTAAATTCTTCATATGCAGAAGGTAATTTTGCTAAAAATCTAAGAGGAATTGAAAATCATATTTCAAATCCGGATTCATTAATGGTAGAAAACCTAGAAAAATTATCAAAAGATTTAAACATAGATTTAAAAAAAGAAAATACAGCTTGTTCAGAATGTTTTGAAGGTTATACTCCAGATATTTATTCGTTTAGCAGTAGATTTCCTAAAGAATTAGATATAAAAGCAAGTGAAATGGAAGCCTTTGCGTTGTTTGAAACTGCTAAATTAACTAATAAAAAAGCTGCATGCCTTTTAACTGTTGCAGATATTATTGGTAGCGAAGCAATGGAAAGTGAAGATAGAGAAAAATCATTAAATACAATGATATATTTAGCATTAGAATATTTTGCTAGATTTTAAATAAATCTCATAGGATAAATAAATCTTATAGTATATAATAAAAAATAAAATAAATTTTAAGGAGAATATAAATGTATTATAAAGCTAAATCTAAAGTCAATTGGCCTGTAGTTATTACTATTTCTGTAGTGGTATTTTTTCTTTTAATTATAGTGACAATTTTAATTATTAATTACTTAAAAGGAAAAGCACCAGTAGAGAAGCCCGGAGAGGTTGTTAACAATGCTATTCCTGAAGTGAATCTAAGTCTAAATACAGAGGAACCTAATCAGGAAAAAGTTTTAATAAATGTAAAAATAACAACTACTGATGAAGCTGGTTTAGAAAAAATTGTTATACAAGGCTTGCAAGATATATTAATTGAAGAAGATAATAAACAAGTATATGAAACAACATTTACAGCAACTAAAAATGCTACATATGAAATACAAGCATATGGGAAAAATGGTGTTTTTGGAAGTAATAAAATTCAAATAAAAAATATTAAGGTATTTAATGCAACAGAACCATATATTCCTGAAGGTTTTGTCCAAGTGGAAGGAACTGAAGTTTCAAAAGGTTTAGTAGTAAAAGATACAAAAGGAAATGAATATGTATGGGTTCCTGTTCCTGGAGGGCAATTAACACGCAATAGACAAGAAACTGACTCTATGTATTCAGAAAAAGATTCAGAATATTTTCAATTTGTAAATTCTGTAGGAAAATATCAAGGATTTTATATTGCTAGATATGAAGCAAGTGTGGTTTCTGTGAATGAAAAAGAAGCGGCTTCATCAAAACCAAATACTTTTCCAATACATAGGATATCTTTTGATAAGGCAAATCAATTATCAAAAGAAGTAGCTCAAACATATGGATATGAAAAGTGCCAAACTTCAATAATATCAAGTTCTGCTTGGGATACAACCTTAGCTTGGGTTGATAAAAGTTATTCTGATTTTTTAAAAAGCACAGCTTATGGTAATTATTCTGGAACATTAAAAGCTACTGGAACAACTGAAAAAGATAAAGTAAATAATATTTTTGATTTAGCAGGTAATTTAGCTGAATGGACTAGTGAATATTATAAATTAACTAATGATGGAGAAAATAATAATTCAGAAGAAGCACAAAATTATAGAGTTATTAGAGGCGGAAGTGCAACTAGAAGTTCTGATGTTAGGAGAACAACTGCAGGGAACCCACAATCAACATATGAACATATAGGATTTAGATATGTGTTATTTAAAGATTAATCAATAAGATAAAAAAGCCAAAAAAACATAGATAGGAATAAAAAATGTATAGAACAAAAAATTGTGGAGAATTAAATATTTCAAATGTTGGTGAAGAAGTTACACTGGCAGGACATATTCAAAAGATAAGAAATTTTGGTAGCATGGTTTTTATTGACCTTAGGGATCAATTTGGAATTACACAAATAGTATTAAGAGAAGAAATGGGAGATAAATTAACAACTGAATCTTCAATACAAGTACAGGGAAAAGTTATAGAAAGATCAAATAAAAATTCAAATCTTTCAACTGGTGATATTGAAATTGATGTAAATAAATTAAAAGTTTTAGGAAATTGCAAAGCAAATCTTCCTTTTGAAATAAATGATGAATATGAAAACAATAAAGAAGATTTAAGACTTCAATATAGGTATTTAGATTTAAGAAATAAAAAGATACATGATAATATACTCCATAGAGCTGAAATTATGAGAGTAATGAGAGAAGAAATGAATAATTTAGGATTTTTTGAAATACAAACTCCAATTTTTACAAATTCTTCTCCAGAGGGTGCAAGGGATTACCTTGTACCTAGTAGGATTCATAATGGAGAGTTTTATGCATTACCACAATCTCCACAACAGCTAAAGCAATTATTAATGGTATCAGGTTTTGATAAGTATTTTCAGATAGCGCCATGTTTTAGAGACGAAGACCCAAGGGCAGATAGATTGCCTTGTGAATTTTATCAATTAGACTTTGAAATGGCATATGCAGAACAAGAAGATGTTCTAGATGTTTTAGAAATTTCTTTATATAATACATATAAAAGGACTGCAAAGGCAGGAAGAACAATTGATAAACCTCCTTTTGTAAGAATTCCATATAAAGAAGCAATAGAAAAATATGGAATAGATAAACCAGATTTAAGAAATCCATTATTACTATATAATGTATCAGATGTTTTTAATAATACAGAGATTCAAATATTTAAAGATAAGACAATTATTATGCAAGTTGTAGAAAAAACTGAATCAAGGAAGATGTATGACAAATTAACAGAGAAGATGAAACTTCATGGTGCTAAAGGATTAGCTTGGGCTAAAATTGAAGAAAATGGAGAACTAACAGGTGGTATTTCTAAATTTTTAAATGAAGATATACTAAATAAACTAAGAGAATATACTAATATACCTAATAATTCATCAATTTTCTTAATTGCAGATGAAGATAGAAATTTAGCATATAAATTATCAGGAGAATTAAGAATAGAATTAGGAAAAAGTTTTGACTTATTAGAAAAAAATACTTTTAAGTTTTGCCATATAATAGATTTTCCAATGTATGAAAAAAATGATGAAAATAAAATAGATTTTTCACATAATCCATTTTCTATGCCTCAAGGTGGTATAGAAGCGTTAAACACTAAAGATCCATTAGATATTTTAGCATATCAATATGATGTTGTATGTAATGGTTTTGAGATTGCCTCTGGAGCTGTCAGGAATCATGATATAAATGTTATGGTAAAAGCTTTTGAAATTGCAGGATATTCTAAAGAAGATGTTGAAAAACAATTTGGAGCATTATATACTGCATTTCAATATGGAGCACCTCCACATGCAGGAGCTGCACCAGGAATTGATAGAATTGTAATGTTAATTTGTGAAGTAGAGAATGTTAGAGAAATTACAGCTTTTCCAAAAAATAAAAAAGCTCAAGATTTAATGGTAGGGGCACCATCTCCTGTTTCTACAGAACAATTAAAAGAATTAGGAATAGAAATAAAAGAAAAAAAGAAAGAGGAAAATTAATGAAAAAGATTTTTCCAAGAATTTTAACTTTAACAATATTGTTAATAATACTAATGATGAATACAAGTATTGCGGTAACTGGAGAAGTAAATGATATCGGCGTTAGAATAAGATCAGGTCCTTCAACAGAAGATACAGAAACTTTAACATACCTATACGATGATGATACAGTAGAGGTTTTAGAAAAAGTAGGGGAATGGTATAAAATAAAATTAGAGGATGGTAGAGAGGGATATATTTCTGAAGAGTTTTTAAATGTTTCAGAAGAATTGCCAGATACTAAACTAGAAGAAGAAAAGCCTGAAATAGATAAACCAGAAACTCCAAGTTCAACTAAACCAGAAGAACCAACTAAACCAGAAAATGTAGTTACAACTTTTAAAATAAAAAATAATATATCAGGAAAATATATGCCTCTTATGTATTCTTCTGAAAAAGTACTTTTTAATAAAGGTGAAACTTTAAAACAGTTAGACAAGAAGGCATATTGGATAAAAGTTACTAATGATAAAGTAGAAGCGTGGGTTTTAAGTAATCTTTTATAATAAAAAATATAAAAAGGCATATTATGTTATTAATTAAATGTACAATGGAGTGGAAGTATTGCTAATTAAATAATTAAAAAGTAAATAATTTAATGTTTGGGGTATTAAGGATAAAAAATGATAACTTATTTTTTTATAGGATACCTTATAGGAACATATTTAGGGGTGTATTTAAATGTACATCCTCTTTTTTTGTTATTATTTATTATAATTATAATATTAATAGAGATAATTGTAATGGTATTTTTAAAAGGATATTCAAGGACATTATCAAGAATATTAATAAAAAAACATATAAAAATATATTTTTTTAAATCTATGTTAATAACTGTATCTATAATTATATCTATTATAAGAGTTAATAATATAAATAATATTAGAAATGAAATATATGAATTTAGTAATAATTCAATTAGTAATAATAAAAAAGTGGAATATATTGTAAAGATTATTGAGAAAGAGGAAGGTGAATATTTAAATGAATATGTGGTTCTAATCTTAGAATATCAAGATAAAGAACAGGATA
>CAZCCM010000029.1:0-6042 GCA_964497325.1 uncultured Lachnospiraceae bacterium
TATCTTTTTTATCTTCTTTTTTTACTTTATTTTCTATTTCTTCTTCAGGGTACACTGATATTTGTTTCTTTGTTTTAGAAATAGTTTCAAATTTCATTATTCCATCTATTAATGCATGTAAAGTATAGTCTTTACCCATATTAACATTTTTTCCTGGATAGAAAGTTGAACCTCTTTGTCTAACAAGAATGTTTCCAGCTCTTACAAACTGACCATCTGCTCTCTTAAGGCCTAGTCTTTTTGATTCACTATCTCTACCATTTTTAACACTACCTTGTCCTTTTTTATGTGCCATTTTAAATCACCACTATTCCTTTCCTTATTTTTTTACCTCAGTTTTTGCTTCTTTAACTTCTTGTTTAGTTTCTTTTGCTCCAGTAAAAGATATTTTAGTAATCTCAACTTGTGTATAGTTTTGTCTATGTCCTTTTTTAGTTGCAGATCCTTTTTTAGGTCTATACTTAAAAACAACAATTTTATCGCCTTTAGTATGTTTTACTACTTTTCCTTCTACTTTTGCACCTTTTACATATGGTGTTCCAATTTCTTGTTTCTCTCCAGAGATTAAAACAACTTTATCAAATATAACTTTGCTTCCCTCTTCTTCTTCAAGTTTTTCAAAGAATACTTTTTCTCCTTCTTGAACCTTATATTGTCTTCCACATGCTTCTATTATTGCATACATAATCTTTTTTTCTCCTTTTTCTGTAATCTCGCTAACTGTAAATCTAGGTACAGATTTCTCTGTTTCATTAAAACCTTTATTAAGCAGTTTACATTAAAATCTCTAGAACAGCCATTTCTGCTGCATCACCTTTTCTAGGTTCCATTTTAACTATTCTAGTATAACCACCAACTCTTCCATCCTGTTTAGGAGCTATTTCATTAAACAGCTTATCTAAAACATCTTCTGAAGATCTTTTATATATTTTCTTCATTATTTGTCTTCTAGCATGTAATCTAGATGGGTGGTCTTTTTGTTTCTTTACTGTAGTTTCTTCTTTTACAACTTTATTAAAGCTTTTACCATTCTTACTTGTTGCCTTTTCAGTAATTTTTCTACCATCTTTATCAAGTTTAGCTTTTATAACTTTTACTTCAACCATATCAAAATTATCTTTTTCTTTTACAGCCAATGCAATTATGCTATCAGCTATTCTTTTAACATCTTTAGCTTTAGGTTCAGTTGTAACTATTTTACCATTTAAGATCAAGTCTGTTGTTAAATTTCTTAACATAGCCATTCTATGATCTGTTGTTCTTTTTAGTTTTCTCATAATTTTCCTCTTATTTCTTTGTAGTTTTAAAAGTTACTCCAAATTCATTAATCTTTTCTTTAATCTCAACTAAAGATTTTTCACCTAGATTTCTGAATTTGCTTACTTCTTCTTCTGTGTATTTTAATAAATCTGCTAATGTTTCTATTTTTTGTAATCTTAAACTATTTGTTGATCTATTAGTTAATCCTAATTCTTCTATTCTTACATTATGTTCTTCATCTTCTACTTCAGGTTCTTCTTTTTCTAGCATAACTTGTGTTGATTTTCCTTCTTCAGATAAATTAATGAATAATGCTAAATGGTCATTTGTTATTCTAGCAGCTAAACTTAATGCTGCTTCTGGTGTAATACTTCCATCTGTCCATATTTCAATTGTTAATTTATCATAATCTATTCTTTTTCCAACTCTTGTTGCTTCAACTGAATAGTTAACTTTTTTAACTGGTGTGAAGATTGAATCTATAGCTATTAGATTTACATCTGCATCTGGTTTTTTATTTGCATCAATTGATCTATATCCTCTACCTTTTTCAACTGTTAATTCCATATTTAAATTTGCAGCTTTAGATGTTGTAGCAATATGTAAGTTTTTATTTAAAACTTCTATATCAGCATCTGTCTTAATGTCTGCTGCTAATACTTCACCTTTACCTTTAAAGTTTAACTTTAAAACTTTTGGTTCATCAGAGTGCATAGCAAATCTTACAGATTTTAAATTTAATAATATTTCCATAACGTTTTCAACAACATTTGGAATAGTCATAAACTCATGTTGTATTCCTTCTATTTTCACTCCTGTAATTGCTGCTCCAGGTAAAGAAGATAATAATACTCTTCTAAGTGCATTTCCTATTGTCATTCCATATCCACCTTCTAATGGTTGACACTCAAATTTAGCATAATTTGTTTCTTCATCAAAGTCTACTTTTTCAATAGCTGGTTCTTCGAATTCTAACATTCCTACCTCCATATAGGTTTTCTAATTTTCCCTTAAATAAATCTATTATTTTGAATATAATTCAACGATTAAATGTTCTTCAATAGGTAGATCTATTTCTTCTCTTTTTGGTAATCTTAAAATTTTTCCTTCAAGTTTTTTTTCATCAAATTCTAGCCATTCAGGCATTCTAACTTTATCTTCTGAAGCTACATTGTTTTTAATATAGTAATTATCAGTTCTAATTTCTCTAACCTTAACAACGTCTCCTTCACTAACTAAATATGATGGAATATCAACTTTTTTACCATTCACTTCAAAATTTCCATGTACAACTAATTGTCTTGCTTGTCGTCTAGTTCTTGCTAAACCTAATCTATATACAACATTATCTAATCTAGATTCTAATATTTGTAATAATACTTCTCCAGTAATACCATCTCTAGATTTTCTAGCCATTTCAAAATATCCTCTAAATTGTCCTTCATTCTTTACATTGTATATGAATTTAACTCTTTGTTTTTCTCTTAATTGAACACCATATTCACTTAGTTTTCTTTGTCTTCTAACAATAATTTTGTTAGACTTTTTTGAAACACCAACATAAGTTGGATCAATATCTAGCAATCTAGCTCTTTTTAAAACTGATTCATTTTTCTTATTCTTTCCCATCTAATCCTCCTATGGTCTTCTTCTTTTAGGTGGTCTACACCCATTATGTGGTATTGGTGTTACATCTTTAATACTTAAAATTTCTAATCCTGCTGTTGATAAAGATCTAATTGCTGTTTCTCTTCCAGAACCAGGTCCTCTAACTTCAACAGCTACTGATTTAAGTCCATTTTCCATTGCTTTTTTTGCTGCATCTAATGATACTTCACCAGCTGCGAAAGGAGTGCTTTTTCTAGAACCTTTAAATCCTATAGTTCCAGCGCTTGACCAAGCAACAACATTTCCTTTTTCATCAGTAATCGAAACGATTGTATTATTAAAACTAGAATGAATATGTGCCATACCAACACTAATATTCTTTTTTGCTTTTTTCGCTTTACTAGTAGTTTTAGCTTTTGCCATGTCTTCCTCCTATACTTTCTTCTTAGAACGGCTTACAACTTTTTTAGGTCCTTTTCTTGTTCTTGCATTAGTTTTAGTTCTTTGCCCTCTAACTGGTAAATTTCTTCTATGTCTTAATCCTCTATAACAACCTATTTCAGATAATCTTTTAACATTTAAAGAAACTTCACTTCTTAATTCACCTTCTACCTTATATTTAGAAAGTGCTTTCCTTATATTGTTCACATCTTCATCAGTAAGATCTTTTACTCTAATTTCTGGTGAAACACCAGCTTCTTTTAAAATCTTATTTGATGTTGATCTTCCAATCCCGTAAATATATGTTAATCCAATTTCTATCCTTTTATCTCTAGGTAGATCAACTCCCGATATACGAGCCATAAATTTTCCCTCCAATTGTCTTTTCTTTAATTTCTTTTTATTTTTTTATTTTTTTGCTTTTTGATTGTGTTTAATTTTAGTTACTTGCTGAGTTACAATCTTAAAACTTCACACTTAGTTTTAGATGGAATATATGTTTTTTATTTTACTTATATCTAAGGAATAATAAGTATCTTAAAAAATATATCTAAATTTAAGCATTATATATAAACACTAATATGAACTAACATATTAATGTTTGATATTTCTTAACCTTGTCTTTGTTTGTGTTTAGGGTTCTCACAAAGAACTCTAACTACTCCATGTCTTTTAACTATCTTGCATTTTTCGCACATTTTTTTAACAGATGTTCTAACTTTCATTTTGTCTCCTTTAGATTTTAAATATTAAATATTAAATAAGCTTATTTACCTCTCCAAGTAATTCTACCTTTATCCAAATCATATGGTGATATTTCTAGTTTAACTTTATCCCCTGGAAGTATTTTAATATAGTGCATTCTAAGTTTTCCAGAAATATGAGCTAAAACTACATGGCCATTTTCAAGTTCTACTTTAAAAGTTGTATTAGGTAATGTTTCTATAACAACTCCTTCAACCTCAAGTATATCTTCCTTTGCCAAATTTGCCTCCTCTAATTTCTTTCTTTAAAATCATTTTTATTTATTTATCTTTTTTCTTTATGTTCATTATTTATGTTTATTATCTTTTTTTCTTTTTTCTTTTTTATTATTTATATTTTTTTCTTTTTTGTTTTATTTTTTCTTTCAAATAACATAAAATTATTGCTTTAAATATCTTTGTAATCCTTGTATTTCTTAAACTATTTATATTTAAAACTAAATACAAAAAGAATCCCCTATAAAATAACATATTTATTATATCTTATATTTTTTAAATAGTCAATATTTCAGGTTCATTTTTAGTTATTAATACAGTATTTTCATAATGAGCTGAATTTTTTCCATCTGCAGTTATAATTGTCCAACCATCTTCTAACTCAAAAATTTCATCTTCTCCTTGGACTACCATTGGTTCAATTGCTAGTACCATGCCTTCTTGTAACCTTGGTCCTTTTCCCTTTTCTCCATAGTTTGGTATACCTGGTTCTTCATGAATTTTTAAACCAACACCGTGTCCTTGAAAAGATCTAATAACATCCAAATCATTCTTTTTTATGTATTCATATATTGCACTTGATATATCACCAATTCTATTTCCTGGTTTCGCATATTTTATACCTTCAAAAAATGCTTCTTTAGTTACTTTAACTAATTTTTCATCTTCTTTAGACTTTGCTTTACCAACAATATATGTTCTTGCTGAATCAGCATAATATCCATCTTTTTCTACTACAAGATCTATTGAGACAATGTCTCCATCTTTTAGTATTTCTCTTTTACTTGGTATTCCATGTATAACTACATCATTTACTGATATACATGTTGTTGAAGGAAAGCTAGGCATTCCTTCATCAAAGTTTGGATATCCTTTTTGTGCAGGATTAGCTTTTTTACTTAAGATATATCTTTCAGCAATTTGATCTAATTCATATGTAGATATCCCTGACCTTATTGCTTCTTGAATCTTATTATGAGCATCTCTTAATATCTCACCTGCAATTTTTATCTTCTTTATTTCTTCTTCTGATTTAATAATAATCAATTAATCGCCTCTACTTATTTCCGTTTATGTATTCTACTATTTCATTAACTGTTAAATCTGGATTTCTTTCTTCTTTAATGCTTAAGTTAAGTAATTGACCTTTTTCATCATAGTAGTTTATTAATGGTGATGTTTGTTTATCATACACATTAAGTCTTAATTTAACTTGTTCTTCACTGTCATCAGTCCTTTGAATAAGTTTGGCACCACATTCATCACATATACCTTCAACTTTTGGTGGTAAGTTTTTAATGTTATACACTGCATTACAATTTGGACATACTCTTCTAGTTGATATTCTTTCAAGAATCAAATCTGTTGAAACATCTAAATTTATAGCTAAATCAACTTTTTTACCAAATTTAGCTAAAACTTCATCAGATAATGATGTTTGGCTTAAGTTTCTTGGGAAACCATCAAAGATTAATCCATTCTTTGCATCATCTTCCGACAATCTTTCTTCAACTAATCTTGAAACATCTTCATCTTCAATTAATCCACCTTCATCCATAATCTTTTGATATTCTTCAGCTTTTGGATCATTTTTTTGAACTCTATCTCTAATTAAATCTCCTGTTGAAATATGTGGTATTCCTAATTGAGCTGACAATCTTTTACTAATTGTTCCCTTGCCTGCACCTGGTGCCCCTAACATTACTATTACCATAAGTTTCTCCTTTATTATTTAATTATTAATTATTTAATT
>CAZCCM010000029.1:6142-10402 GCA_964497325.1 uncultured Lachnospiraceae bacterium
CTACTTACTGTTTCTAATGCAACTCCTGCTACAATTAGTATTCCAGTTCCTGCAAAAGCTAAATTGATTCCAGCTAAACTTAAAAACATCGGTAATATTGCTATAAATGACAAGAATACTGAACCAAACAATGTAAGTTTATTTGTTATATTTTTTAAGAAATCTGTTGTTTGTTTTCCTGATCTAATTCCTGGAATGAATCCACCATTTTGTCTAATATTATTTGATATTTCTTGAGGATTAAATATTGCTAATGTATAGAAGAATGTAAATCCTATAATTAATAGCAAATATACTAATGCATGTGAAATCATATATCCCCATCCAGCTTGTGGCATATTAGGTGCTACTGAAAATTTATATAATACATCAGTAAATCCACCTTGACCTAATTTTCCTGACCAAAACATTTGTATTAACATAGCTGGGAATGATAAGAATGAAGATGCAAATATTACTGGCATAACTCCAGCCATAACTAATTTTAATGGTATGTATGTGTTTTGACCGCCATACATCTTTCTTCCAACTACTTTCTTAGCATATTGAACAGGAACTCTTCTTTCAGCTTCTTGAACAAAAACTGTTGAAGCTAACATTAAAACTGACATTGCTGTTATTGCTAAAGTTGTAAGTAGTCCACTAACATTTAATCTTCCCTCTTCTATTATGCTTTTAGCTAAAGAAATTACTTCATTAGGTAAAGATGAAACTATACCAGCAAAGATTATCATTGAAATACCATTTCCAATTCCGTTTGCTGTTAATTTTTCACCAATATATACTAAGAAACTTGTTCCAACTATAAATGATATTACAACAGTAAGACCTGTCATAAAGCTTGGATTTACAAATACTCCTTGTTTTGCATATGTAAGGTAAAGTCCAATAGCTTGAACAGTTGCTAGTACTAATGTTATTCCTTTTGTCATTACAGCTATTTTTTTCTTACTTTCTGGTCCACCTTCTTTCATCATTCTATCTAATGCAGGAATAATCATTCCCATTAATTGTAATATAATTGATGAAGAAATATATGGAGATATTGACATTGCAAAAATTGATAATCTTTGGAAAGCTCCTCCAGTTATCATGTTTATTAATCCAACAACACCTGTTTCACTACTTTGCATAACATTTTCTAATTCTACAAAATCTATAAATGGAACATTAATATGTGATCCAAATCTGAATATTATTATTAAAAGGAAAGTCCATAATACTTTTTTTCTAACTTCTGGCGCTTTCCAAGAGTTAATAAGCGTTTTAAACAATTTAAATTACCTCTACTTTCCCTCCAGCCGCTTCAATTGCTTCTTTTGCCTTTGGTGTTACTTTTTTGGCCTTAACGTTTACTTTTTTATCTAATTTACCAGTTGCTAATATTACAATACCATCTCTCTCTTTTGAGATTATATTATCTTTTATTAAACTCTCTGCAGTAACATCTGTAACAGATGATTTATTTAACATTGTTAAAGTTACTTCTGTATAATTTGTAGCAAATTCATAATTATTAAAACCTCTTTTAGGTAATCTCATATACATAGGTGTTTGACCACCTTCAAAACCACGTCTTCCACCAGCTCTGTGTCCAGATCTAGCTTTTTGTCCTTTATGACCTCTACCTGAAGTCTTTCCCATACCTGAGCTTTCACCACGACCAATTCTTTTCTTTGATGTAGGTGTAGCATTTGGTTTAAGTTTTCCTAATTCCATTACTTCCTCCTATATGTTTTCTATCTTAATTCCTCTTTTACGAGAAACATCCTTTACTGTTCTCATGCTCTGTAAAGCTACTACAGTTGCTTTAACAATATTTCTAGGATTAGTTGTTCCTAAAACTTTAGCTCTAACATCTTTGTACCCTGCTAGTTCAAGCACAGCTCTAGCTGCACCTCCTGCTATAATACCAGTACCTTCTTCTGATGGTTTAACTAAAACTTTAGCTGCTCCATATATACCTAAAAAATCATGAGGCACTGTTGTTCCAACAATTGGAACTTCAACTAAATTATTTTTAGCATCTTGAATTGCTTTTTTAATAGCGTCTGGAACTTCAGCTGCTTTTCCTGATCCAACTCCTACCATTCCATGTTCATTTCCAACAACTACAACCGCTGAAAATCTAAATGTTTTTCCACCCTTTGCAACTGATGTAACTCTATTAATTTCTACAACTTTTTCTTTAAATTCTGGTTCTTGTCTTTCTTCTTCCATCCTTTATACCTTCCTTAAAATTCTAATCCTGCACTTCTTGCAGCTTCTGCTATTTCTTTTATTACTCCATGATAAGCATATCCACCTCTATCAAAAACAACTTTTTTAATATTTGCTTTTAATGCTTTTTCTGCTATACGAGTACCAACTTCTTTAGCAGCTTCTTTATTTTTATTCTTAATTTTAATATCTTTTTCTAAAGTAGACACATATACTAAAGTTTCACCATTATCATCGTTGATTATTTGTGCAGTTAAATTTTGATTTGATTTGGAAACAGCTAATCTTGGAATATCTGCTGTTCCATGCATCTTTGTTCTAATTCTCTTATGTCTACGATCTCTATTTGCTTTTTTATTAATACTAGAAATCATTTTGTTCTCCTCTCTTTAAGATAAGTTATTACTTACCAGATTTACCTTCTTTTCTTATAACATATTCGTCTTCGTATCTAATACCTTTTCCATGATATACCTCAGGTGGTCTTTGCTTTCTAATATTAGCAGCAACTTCACCAACCAATTGCCTATCAATTCCTTTAACAATAATTGATGTAGCACTTGGAACATCTACTTCAATTCCTTCTGGAACAATGAATTTAACAGGATGTGAAAAACCTAAAGATAAATTAACATTCTTTCCTTCTTTGTTTGCTCTATATCCAACACCATGAATCTCTAATTTTTTCTCAAATCCTTCAGTTACTCCTACAATCATGTTATTAATTAAAGTTCTAGTTAAACCTTCTAAAGATCCTGTTTTTTCACCTTTTACAACTTTTATTTCATTATCTTTATATTCAACATTAACTGCATCATGAATCTCTCTAGTTAAAGTTCCCTTTGGTCCTTTTACAGTGATTTGTTTTTTCTCAATTACTACTTCTACACCTTCAGGTATAAGTATCGGTTTTTTACCAATTCTTGACATTTTATCCTCCTATTACCAAATATACGCTAAAACTTCTCCACCAACATTAAGTTCTCTTGCTTTTTTATCAGTCATAATGCCTTTTGATGTTGAAATTAAAGCAACACCTAATCCATTTAGAACTTTTGGTAATTCATCTTTATTTGCATAAATTCTTAATCCTGGTTTACTTATTCTTTTTAAACCTTCAATTACTCTGTTTCCATCTTCGTCATATTTCAAAGTTATTTTTAGTATTGGTTGAACTTTATCTTCTATTATTTCAAAAGATTTTATAAAACCTTGCTCTAAAAGAACTTCTGCTATTGCAACTTTAACTTTTGATGATGGAATATCAACTGTTAAAAACTTTTCTTTATTTGCATTTCTTATTCTTGTTAGCATATCTGCTATTGGGTCAGTCATTTTACCCTCCTTTATTTTCGCTTATTTTCTTATCTTACCAACTTGCTTTTTTAACACCAGGTATTTCACCCTTATGTGCCATTTCTCTAAAACATATACGGCAAACACCATATTTTCTGATATAACCATGTGGTCTTCCACAAATCTTACATCTGTTATATTCTTGAGTCGTATACTTTTTTGGTTTTAATTGTTTTACTTTTAAAGATTTCTTAGCCATAATCTCTCCTTTTCTATACTTTAAACGGCATACCTAACAATGATAGCAATTCTTTTGCTTCATTATCTGTTTTGGCAGTCGTTATAAAACTTATATCCATACCTCTAACTTGATCAACTTTATCATAATCAATTTCAGGGAAGATTAATTGTTCTTTAATTCCTAAATTATAGTTTCCTCTTCCATCAAATGATTTTGCTGAAACACCTTTAAAATCTCTTGTTCTTGGTAATGCTACATTAACTAATTTGTATACAAAAGCATACATTTTTTCTCCTCTTAATGTAACTTTACATCCCATTTCGTTACCTTCTCTTACTTTAAAGTTAGCAACAGATTTTTTAGCATGTGTTACTATAGGTTTCTGTCCTGTTATATCAGTAAGATTTTCCATTGCTTTTTCTAAAACTTTTGGATTTTCTTTCAAATCACCTAATCCCATATTGATAACTACTTTATTCAATTTTGGAACTTGCATAACACTT
>CAZCCM010000030.1:0-10307 GCA_964497325.1 uncultured Lachnospiraceae bacterium
TATTTTATTAATAATATTGATTTGGAGATAGCGGATAAAGAAGATAAAGAGTAGAGAAAAGTAATTTAATTTAATTTAATTAAAATCCAACTATCTTGAACTTTAAGATAGTTGAAAACAAATTACATTATGTTATTTCAGGTAAAATATTAATAGAGCTTATATTTTTAAAAAGAAAAAAACAACATAAAGAAATTCTAGTTTTAAATAATTATTTTAATGATAAAAAAATTTATTTTATATAACTAATAATATAAAGAAGGGTGAAATTATGGATGAAGAAGAAAATATCCCAAAAAAAGATTTTTATAAATTAAATCTTATTGAAATATTAATTTTTGTAGGTTTAGTAATTTTTATATTTATTTTTGTTAGAGTTCCTTCGCTTGTTTTTATTTTAAGTGTAGCTTTATATTTTAGTTTTGTTGGTTTCCATAAATATCATTTTAAACGAAAAGAAAAAAAATATTTAGCTCAACAAGCAGAGATAGAGATTTTAGAGGAGAATAAAAAAAACGAAGAGATAGTACTTGAAGAGTTTTTAAATATGGATGTTTTAAGTCTTTATGTAATCGCAAATCTTTTAGGAGAAATTAAGTTATTTGAGTTAAAAGCTATAGAAACTTTCCCGAAAATACCACATATAAATTTAAGTATAATAATTTTCTCTTTTTTGAAAGATATAAGGTACATAGAGAATTTTGATGATTTAAAAAATATTTATACAGAGTTTTATTATAAGAATAAATTTACTATTTTAATACCTAATACGGAGAAAATATTAAAAGAAGAAATTATTTCAAATACTATATCTATTGATTATAAAGACAAACTAGAAAAATATAATTTGTACTTATCCAAACTATTCCTTACTATTAAAGAAAACAGAGGTGAAAGTTATCATCTGTTACAATATTCTTATTTTAGGTTTTCTGAAAAAGAGATTCCATCTACTCCTTTATCTTATAACTATCAGAAATATAAGTATATAGAAGATTATGTAACAACTCTTTTTCAAAATATTTCAATGATAACTAAAGTGTATTTTGTATCAAGAATAGCATCTAAGGTTGATGAAGAATCTGAATTTTATAAGATTTTAAAAAATATTAATTCTCAAGATATTGACTATACTCAAGAAAAAGAAGAAATAGAAAACATGTATCTCAATTTTTATTCAGATGATTTAGGTAAAATTAATGAAGATTATTGGATTCAGTTTCTAACTAAAGTAATAAAGAGTAAGATTTTAAACAAAGATGAGAGTCAAAAAAAAGAGTATTCTTCTGATGATAAAAAGAATGTTTCGGAAACAACAAATATTAGAATATGGATCCATGAGACTGTACAAGAGGGTAATTTTAACGATATAGAAAAAAGAATTTTATATAAGATATTACAGGAAAATAATGATGACTTTGAAAGTTTAATAGTAGAATTAAGTCAATTTAATTATTATTATAAAATGTATAAAGAAGAAGTTGACCAGTATAAATTAGATATTAAGAGAGAAAAGTTTTTAATCCCAGACTTTAAAATAGATTTATATGAAAAGTATAATATGGGTAAAGAAAAAATTACTGCTTCTCCTAAAGAGTTCCAAGCAATATTAAAGGCTTTATATATTGATTTTAAGGTAAGATATAAACATGATATTAAAGAAAGTGAAAATGACATTGAAATAAAAGCAGATATGTATATGCAATTTATAGCAGAATATGCAGAAACGATAAAATATGACTTGTTGGAGGGAGTTGAAAGTTTATTATTAAAATACAAGAAAATACTAAATGCTTGGGACTACGTATTTGATTGGAAAGTTAAAATTATAGTAGACAAAAAAGAGAATTACTTTAACGAAGGCGAAGATATAGATACACAGATTTTAAGATTTATAGATAATAGTGAAAAGTTTTATAAGTTTGATACTGATATAAGAAACTATGAGGATACGGTTAAAGAAATAGAAAATGATATACTGAAATTAAAGAAAAAGGGGTAAATATGAGTCAAAAGGAAAAAGAAAGAGCAGAATTACATAGTGCAATATGGAAGATGGCAGAAGATTTAAGAGGAGCTGTAGATGGTTGGGATTTTAAACAATATGTTTTAGGATTTCTGTTTTATAGATTTATATCTGAAAATTTAGCAAATTATATAAATGAAAATGAACATGAATCTGGAAATTTAAATTTTAAATATGAAAATTTATCCGATGAAGAAGCTGAAAAGGTTAGAGAAGAGATGGTAGAAGTAAAAGGTTTCTTTATTCTACCTAGTGATTTATTTATAAATGTTAGAAAAAATGCAAAGAACAATCCTGATTTAAACATTACACTTTCTAAAGTTTTTGATAATATTGAAGCATCTGCTAAAGGAAATTTATCAGAATCAGATTTTACAGATTTATTTAGAGATGTAGATGTAACAAGTGATAAATTAGGTGGAACAGTTCTAGCTAGAAATGAAAAGTTAGTAAAGATGTTAAATAATATAGGGAATATGAACTTAGGAAACTATAAGGATAATACTATAGATGCCTTTGGTGATGCTTATGAGTATTTAATGACTATGTACGCTTCAAATGCTGGAAAATCAGGAGGGGAGTTTTTTACTCCACAAGAGGTAGGAGAACTTTTGGCTAAAATAACAGTAGTAGGGAAAACAGAGGTTAATAAAGTTTATGACCCAGCTTGTGGTTCAGGTTCTCTTCTTTTAAAATTTGCTAAAATATTGGGTAAAGAAAATGTTAAATATGGATTTTATGGACAAGAAATAAATTTAACTACACATGGTTTAGCCAGAATAAACATGTTTTTACATGATATTAATTATAAGGATTTTGATATAGCATATGGAGATACTTTAAAGGATCCAAAGCATTGGGATGAAGAACCTTTTGAAGCAATAGTTTCAAATCCTCCATATTCAATTAAATGGGAAGGGAAAAATGATGCCGCTTTGATAAATGACCCGAGATTTGCTCCAGCAGGTATATTAGCGCCACCTTCTAAAGCAGATTTGGCTTTCACTATGCATATGCTTAGTTGGTTAGCTCCTAATGGAACGGCAGCTATAGTTGAGTTTCCAGGAGTTCTTTATAGAGGTGGAGCTGAACAAAAGATAAGAAAATATTTAGTTGAGAATAATTTTGTTGATGCAGTTATACAATTACCACCAGATTTATTTTTTGGTACTTCAATTGCAACATGTATTTTAGTTCTTAAGAAAAATAAAGAAAATACAAATGTTTTATTTATTGATGCTAGTGAAGAAAAGATTAGACCTGGAAATAAAAATAAATTAGATGATAAAAATATTGATAATATTCTTAAACTATATAAAGAAAGAGTTTCAGTTGAAAATAAAGCAGTACTTACTTCTCGAGAAGAAATAGAAAAGTATGATTATAATCTTGCAGTAAACACTTATTTAGAAACTATTAAAGAAGAAGAAGTAGTTGATATTAAAGAGTTAAACAAACAAATAGAAGAAACAGTATTAAGACAAAGTAAAATTAGAACAGAATTAGATAAAATTATTAAAGAGCTAGAAGGAGATATTAATGAATAAGATTGATAAATTAATTCAAGAAATATGTCCTAATGGAATTCAATTTAAAGCTATTGGTGATATTTGGCAAAGAGCATCGAAATCAAAATTAGGAGTAAAACAAGTATCTGAGCTAGAAACAGGTGATAATATTTGTTTTACTTCTGGTAAAAATTCATTTTTTGTAAAAGAATATTTGGTGGATGGAGAATACTTATTTTTAAATGATGGTGGTTCAGCAGATACTAAATATAATAATGGGAAGGCATATTATACAGATCATGTTATTGCCTTTTCTATAAAAGAAAATATTTCTATTTTACCAAAGTTTCTTTACTATTATCTATTAAATATGGAAAAACAGATTAACGAAAATTACTTCAAAGGAGCAGGAATTAAAAATATTGTTGTTAGAGATTTTATAAAGCTTAAAATTCCTGTCCCGCCCGTAAAGATACAAGAAAAAATAATAAAAGTCTTGGATAAATTTACAGAGCTGGAAGCAGAGCTGGAAGCAGAGCTGGAATTAAGAATAAAAGAGTTTAATTTTTGGCTTGAGAAGACAATGATTTATGATTTAGCTTATACAAAGAAGGAATTAAAAGAGTTTTGTCTTGTGGGGGATGGTTTACATGGGACTCCTACATATAATCAAAAAGGAGCTTACTTTTTTATTAATGGTAATAATTTAAGGAATGGGCAAATAGTTTTTACAGAAAATACTAAGAGAGTTGATGATGCAGTATATGAAAAATATGGTAGAAAGTTTAACAATGACACTTTATTTATGTCTATAAATGGGACTATTGGAAATTTAGCAATTTATAAAAATGAGAATATAGTTTTAGGAAAATCTGTTGCTTATTTTGATTTTATTTCAAAAAAAATGATACCTAAATATTTATACTACTACTTACAAACAGACACTGCTAAAAATTATTTTAAAGTATCTTCGAGTGGTTCTACAATTCAGAATTTAGGATTAAAAGCTTTAAGAGAAATGAAAATTTATTGTCCTCCGATTAAGATACAAGAGAATAGTATTAGAATTTTAAATCAACTAATTAGATTAGTTAGTGATTATAGTTGTGGTTTACCTGCTGAGATAGAATTAAGAAGAAAACAATATGAATATTATAGAAACAAATTATTAACATTTAAGGAGTTATAGTGAATAGTTTTGAGTCTTTAGAAAAAGCAGCAGAATCGATTTATAAACCAACTAAAAAGGGTAAAGTTGAAGACAATAGTAAAAAACAAATTAGCTTATTATATGCTTTTAATGGAACTGGAAAAACAAGAATCTCTAATATAATAACAGATAAATATGAAGGTAATGTGTTGTGTTTTAATGCTTTTGTTGAAGACTTATTTAGATGGGATAATGAGAATTACGTGTTTTATATTGACACAAACTTTTGGGGAATTAATATCATAAAAGATGAAGGCTTAGAAAATGAGATTGCTAATAATTTTAAAGAATTGACTAATTCTAAAATTGAACCTAATATAAACTTTGAGAGTGGAGAAATGACATTTAACCTTGTAAAAGGAGATTCAGAAACTGTTAATAATATTAAAATTTCAAAAGGTGAAGAAAGTTTATTTATATGGGCAGTGTTTTACACAATACTGGAAAATGCCTTTTTAAATTTAAAAGAAGAAGAAGGAGATAGGAGTACAGAGTCTTATAACGACTTGAGATATATTATTATAGATGATCCAGTGTCATCAATTGATGATTCAAAAATTATATCAATGGCAACTAAATTGTTTGAATTAATTAGAGAGTACAATACAACATATTCCAATATTCCAATTTTAATAACAACACATCATGCGCTTTTTTATAATATTTTATACAACTCATTTAATAATAAAGGAATAAAAAAAGAAGTTCAACTTAGACCTATGGTATTAAAAAAAGATAAATATAATTATATAATAGACTTTTCTGAAGGGGACACACCTTTTGGATACCACTTGTTGGTCTTAAAGGATATAATAACTGCAGTTAATCAAGATAAAATAGAAAAGTATCATTTTAATTTATTTAGAGGATTATTAGAAAAAACTGCAAATTTTCTCGGATACAAACATTGGGGTAATTGTATTAATAAAGAAGATAGGAGCGAAGTTGCTAGAGTTATTAATTTATATAGCCACAGCAAATTATCAGAATTAGAATATAAAGAATTGAACAATGAGGATAGAGACTTATTTAAAAGAGCTTTTAATAAGTTTATAGAAGAATATAAATGGGATATTGAGGGGATAATATGAGCAAAATAAATATTGTATCAGAGAATATGAATTCTACAGTTATAGCTAAATATGAAGGATTTAAAAATAAGAATGTAAGTTACCAAAGTGAAGCTGCATTAGAAAAAGAGTTTATAAAAACCTTAGAAAATTTATCTTATGAATATTTAATTTTTCATAGTGAAGAAGAGTTAATTCAAAACTTAAGAAATAAATTAGAAAAATTAAATAACTATAAGTTTAGTGAGAAAGAGTGGGGAAATTTATTTGAAGGAATAATTGCAAATCCAACTAAAGGAGTTTTAGAGAAAACTAAAATTATACAAGAAGATTATATTTATGATTTAAAACTAGATGATGGTAGTTTAAGAAACATTCATTTTATAGATAAAAAAAATATTCATAATAATGATTTACAAGTTATTAATCAATATACAAATGAAGAAGGAAATAGAGAAAATAGATATGATGTTACTATTTTAGTAAATGGATTTCCTTTAGTTCATATGGAGTTAAAAAGAAGAGGAGTTAGTATAAGATCAGCTTTTAATCAAATTGATCGATATCAAAGAGATTCTTTTTGGGCAGGAAGTGGGTTGTATGAATATATTCAAATATTTGTCATAAGTAATGGAACACAAACAAAATATTATTCTAATACAACTAGAGATTTACATATCAACTCAACAATCAAAAAGAAATCTAACACTTTTGAATTTACATCATATTGGGCTGATCAAAATAATAATGCAATTATAGATTTAATAGATTTTGCTAAAACTTTCTTTTCAAAATCAACATTATTAAATATTTTAACTAAGTATTCTGTATTAACTACAGAAGACATATTGTTGATAATGAGACCATATCAAATAGTTGCAACTGAGAAAATTATCAATAGAATTGAAATAGCAAATAATTATAAGTTTTATGGCTCAACAAGAGCAGGTGGATATATTTGGCATACTACTGGATCTGGGAAAACTTTAACATCTTTTAAAACCGCACAGCTTGCTACTAAATTAGAATATATTGATAAAGTATTATTTGTTGTAGATAGAAAAGATTTAGATTATCAAACAATGAAAGAATATGACAAGTTTAAAAAAGGTGCTGCTAATTCGAATACTAGTACAAAGGTTTTAGAACAACAATTAAGTGATGATTCTAAAATTATTATTACAACAATTCAAAAATTAAGTAATTTTATAAAAAAGTATCCAAAACATGAAGCTTTTGAAAAACAAATAGTTTTCATTTTTGATGAATGTCATAGGTCACAATTTGGGGATATGCATAAAGATATTATAAAGAATTTTAAAAAGTATTATTTGTTTGGATTTACAGGAACTCCAATAATGGCAAAAAATGTTACTACAATTAAGAGTATATCTAAAACTACAGAACAAGTATTTGGAGAGAAATTACATACATACACAATAGTTGATGCTATAAATGATAAAAATGTTTTACCTTTTAGATATGAATACATTAAAACTATGAGAGCCAAAGAGAATATTAAAGAAGAATTAGTGCATGGGATAAAAAAGGAAGAGGTTTTCGCTGCGGATAAAAGAATAAATAATAATGTTAATTATATAATTGATAAGTTTGCAAGAAAAACAAAGAACACCGAAAAGGTTTTAAATTCAAGTTTGGAAAATGTCTATGAAGTAGCTAAAAATAACAAAGTTCAAGAAATTAGAACTAAAAGATATGTAAATGGATTTAATTCAATTTTAGCTGTTTCATCGATACCTTTAGCTAAAAAATATTATCAGTTTTTTAAAAATATAGAAGGGCACAATTTAAAAATAGCTACAATATATAGTTATGCTGCTAACGATGAAGAAGATGACTATTTTGATGAAGAAAATTCTGAATCAACTGAAAATTTAAGTAAAACAGATAGAGATTTTCTTGAGGTAGCAATAGAGGATTACAATAAAATGTTTAAGACAAATTATGATACTTCTAGTGAAAAGTTTCAAAACTATTATAAAGATGTTTCTTTAAGAATGAAGAATAGAGAGATAGATATTTTAATAGTTGTAAATATGTTTTTAACAGGTTTTGATGCTAAAACTTTAAATACATTATGGGTAGATAAAAATTTAAATTATCATGGTTTAATTCAAGCTTTTTCAAGAACTAATAGAATACTTAATTCTGTTAAGACATATGGTAATATAGTTTCATTTAGAGATTTAGAAGAGAACTTAGAAGAAGCATTAAGTTTGTTTGGAAATAAAGATGCTTCTGGAGTAGTTCTTCTAAGAAAGTATGAAGATTATTTAAATGGGTATATCGAAAATGGAAAAAAACATAAAGGATATATTGAACTTATTACTGACTTAAAAACTAATTATCCTATAGGACAAAGAATAGATGGTGAGGAAAATAAAAAAGAATTTGTCCAATTGTTTGGTGCAATTTTAAAAGCTAGAAATATTTTATCCTCTTTTGATAAGTTTGAAGAAGATGATATTTTAGCTCCTAGAGAAGAACAAGATTATAGAAGCCTTTATATTGATTTATATAATGAAGCAAGAACTCTTGTAGATGGTGAGAAAGTAGATATAATTGATGATATAGAATTTGAAATGGAATTAGTAAAACAAATAGATGTTAATGTTGATTATATATTAGCATTAATAGAAAAATACAGAAAAACTAATATGGAAGATAAAGAGATACTAATAACTATTAATAAAGCTATTATGGCGAGCCCTGACTTAAGAAATAAGAAAGATTTAATAGAAGAATTCATACAATCTGTTAATCCAGACACAGATGTATATAATGATTTTAATACTTTTATGAATACTCGAAAAAGAGAAGAATTAGATAAAATTATTGAAGAAGAGATTCTAGATAGAGAAAAAACTTATGAATATTTAAGGAGATCTTTTGAAAGAGGTGGCATTGAAACAGCTGGTGAAGATTTAGCTAATATTTTACCAAAGATGAGTTTTTTTAATGATACTGAAAAAAGAAATATAAAAAGGAAAACTGTAATAGAAAAATTAATAGAATTTTTTAATAAGTTTTTTGGAATTTCAGATATAAAGTAACAGTAATATAACTAAAATAATAATTTTATTGCTATAAGGAGATAAGCTAATGTTGTATACATATAATAAACTTATAAGAGACAATAACGTGAAAATAATGTAAGATAAAGGTTGCAGAGTAACATACGAAATTTTAGATGATAAAAGGTACGGAGAAGAGTTAGATAAAAAATTAAAAGAAGAAGTAGAAGAATACTTGGATGATTATAGCATAGAAGAGATGGCAGATGTAATGGAAGTTATTTATGCTATACTTAAATATAGAGGTGTAAGCATGGAAGAGGTAGAGAAAATTAGAAAACAAAAGAGAGATAGAAAATAGATTAAAATATAGTTTGATAGGAGAAAGATTATGATAGTAGTTGCTATAATAAATTTTATATTAGGTATGATTACGGTATTACCAATAAGAGAATATCTTGAAAGTAAATCTGAATTTGTATTTACTATTACTGATCCAGGCATTATGTATGCATATTATTTTGTATACAAGTTAACTGAATATATAGTTTTTACATTAATAATTAATATAATTATAATTTATGTATTAAAAAAAATATTAAAAAAGAAAAACAAGAAATTGAATCTTGTAATGTATTGGGTATTAAGTATAATAATCTTTACAATACCTATAATGAAATATATTGGGTCAAGCGCATATTTAAATGAACTGATTATGAGAAAAACGATTAGGTTTTAGGCTAAAGATAATGAATAATGAAAAGAAGGAGAGATATAATGGGATTTATAGCTATGTTAAATTTATTTTTAGGATTAGTAAGCATTAGGCTCTTTACAGATATAGACGATATGTACAGATATCCTGTTGGAAAGAGTCAAACACAAGATCAATTTAATCCTATCTTAAAATTAGTAATTTATATAATTATTGTAATAATATTTAATATAATTATTTCTAAAGTTTTAAAGAAAAAGGAACTTAATATGAGATGGTACAAGCATATTATTTGGGCTATAATAACCTTTGTATTTCCACCTTTATTCTTTTATTCTTTTGTTTTTTTTAAGATAACCTTGGATAACCTTAGAAGTATTAACGTATTATTAAATAAAAACATGTTAAAATATACTAATATTTATGGAATGTTATAAAAATAAATAAATTATAAATAAAATAATGTATACAAAAGAAGATAACATAAATAAAGAAAAATATATTAGAAGGCAATAAAATATGATAGATTTACACATACATACAAATAATTCAGATGGAACATGGTCTTTAAAAAAAGTATTAGAAGAAGCAGAAAAAGCTAATTTAGAGATAATATCAATAGTAGACCATGATACAGTAGATGCATACTTTGAATTAGAAAAGTTTGAATATAATAAAATATATAGTGGAAAGATAATACCTGGAATAGAATTAACAACAGTCTATGGTGGTATTTCTTTTCA
>CAZCCM010000031.1:0-3817 GCA_964497325.1 uncultured Lachnospiraceae bacterium
GTTGTCTTGAAATTACTCCCATATCTTCAATCTGATCAATAATCCTTCCAGCCCTCGAATCTCCCATTCTATATTTTCTTCTTATAAGAGAGATTGAGGCTGAACCTTCTTGAACAAATAAATCTATTATTTCAGTAATTAAATCCCAATCTTCATCTTCTACTTGCCTTATATCATCTACAGAAGATTTTTTTTCTTTTCCAGCTTTTGGATCTTTATCTCTTATTTCTTTTTGAGCATTTTCCATCAACCTATCAGCAGATTCTGAAACACTCTTCCTTTTAACTTTGTCCATTACTGTATTTATTTCTTTTTCTGAAACAAAGGCTCCCTGTACTCTAATAGGTCTTGTTGCTCCTATTGGATAATATAGCATATCACCTTTTCCTAATAATTTTTCTGCTCCACCTTGATCTAATATAGTTCTTGAATCTATTTGAGATGTAACCGAAAATGCAATTCTTGTTGGCATATTAGCTTTAATAAGACCTGTAATTACATCTACTGAAGGTCTTTGAGTAGCTACAACTAAATGAATTCCTGCAGCTCTACCCATTTGTGCTATTCTACAAATTCTTGCTTCAACGTCTTTTGCTGCTGTCATCATTAAGTCAGCTAGTTCGTCTATTATAACTACAATATATGGTATTTTTTCATCATTCTGTTCATTAAAGCTATCAATATTTTTAGCATTAGCTTTCGCAAATAATTGAAATCTTCTAGTCATTTCATGAACTACTCTACTAAGAACTCCAAGTGCTAATTGTGGATCTGTTATAACTTCTCTTGTAGCTAAATGTGGTAAATTATTATATACAGAAAGTTCTACTACCTTAGGATCAACCATTATTAATTTTACTTCACTAGGTTTAGAATTAAATATAATACTATTAATAATAGTATTAATACATACTGACTTACCAGAACCAGTTGAACCTGCAATCAAGACATGAGGCATTTTTGCTATATCTGCAATAATATATTCACCAGATGTGGCTTTACCAAGAGCAAAGGCAATTTTAGATTTTTCATTAACAAACTCTTTAGATTCTAAAACATCTCTAAGACTAACAACTTCTCTTAATTCATTTGGTACTTCAATACCAACAGCTTGTTTTCCAGGTATAGGTGCTTCAATTCTCAAAGATTGTGCTGCTAAATTAAGAGCAATGTCATCTGATAATCCTGCAATTTTATTAACCCTAACACCTTCTGCAGGAGTTAATTCATATCTTGTTACAGCAGGACCTATAGAAACATCTTCAACTTTAGCAGAAACGCCAAAACTGTACAATGTTTGTTGTATCTTTTTAGCTGTTTTTGTTATCATTTTTTCAGAGTCCTTACGAGAAATTGGTTTGCCTTTTTTTAACAATGGAGCTATTAACGGTTTTTGATACATCTTATCTTCTTCTGTTACCTCAAAGTCCTCTAAAGCTCCCTCAGAAATATCAATTTTAATTTTTGGTTTCTTTTCTTCTTGTTGAGGTTTTTCAATTTTAAAAGTATTAGCTTCAATTTCAGAATCAGGTTCAATATGGTGTGAATCATTGTCTACTTCCATATCATTTGATTTAGAAAACATTCTTTCAATAAAAGATGGCTTCTTTTCAAAATTGGATTCCTCTTCTTTATCTAAGTTAAACTTTAATTGTTCTTCCATTTCTTCTTTTTCTCTTAACTTTTCTTCTCTTTCTTTTGCCTTTTCCTTTTCTTTTTCTCTCTTTATTCTTTCTTTTTCTCTTTGTTTACTTCTTTCTTCTCTTGTATCACTCAATTCATCAAGTTTGTCTCTTAAATACATTGTAGGACTTCCTGCAAATGTAGTAAATATTAAAATAAATGCAGATACTGCTAATATTATTCCAGCACCTACTAAACCAAATAATTTTACACAAGGAACTGCTACAAGTGCTCCAACAGCTCCACCTGTCTTTCCTACTTTCCCTAATTCATATGAATCAGAAACTATTTTTACAATATTTGAATCTAAAGAAATATTTTCTTTAGAAATTTCTAGAATAGTTAATAATGAACAAAGAATCATAATTATTAAAACAAACTGAAGAATTCTTGTTGTATATGACTTCTTTTCTTCCTTTACTGTAATAATTGCAAGAAGAAATAAACCAATAGGTATAAAATATTTAATTGAACCTACTATTCCTCCAATAACAGGTGATATTACTTCACCTATATATCCTGTTTTTAAATATATTATAATTGCTGTTATGACCGATAGTATTAAAAGCATAATAAATACTGCATCAATGCTTTTTTTGTTTTTCTTTTTTCTTGCCAAGAATTTCCTCCTATACTAAAAGGAAAGACATTCTGCTTCCCTATTTAAATTCATTTCTATTTTCTTTAAGTGTGTTTAAAGCAGAATTTATTAGATTTTGGCTTTCATTTAAATGTTCACTTAAATCCTTAATTTTAGCTTCAGCTTCTGATAATATTTCATCAGTATATACTTTCGTTCCTTCAGTAATTTCTCTACTATGCCTTTTAGCTTCATCAATAATTTGATCTTGCCTTAAATATGCCTGTTTTGTTATTTCATGTTCATCTATCATTTCAATAATTCTATTTTCAGCTTCTTTAACTATATCTTCTGCCTCTTTATTAGCTTCTTGAAGAATCCTAGTTCTTTCTTCTTTAATCCATTTTGCCTGTTTCATTTCATCAGGCATTTTATTTTTTATTTCTTCTAAAATTTGTTCTAGAACTTCTACATCTATAAGACGTTTAGCTGTAAATGGTATTGATTTACCATCTTCTATTAAACTTTCTATTTCTTCAAGCAGTTCAAACACTTCCATTTTTACCTCTTTTTTTCTTCTAGAAATATTATATAAGGTCTTCCATATTTCCTTTTATCAATAATCATAAATTCATCAAATTCTTTTAAATCTTTTTCCGTTTCATAAATTACTATTCCTAAAGGCTTTAAAATTTTTTCTTCAAAAATTGTTTTTAATACTTTTTCCATATTATAATCATATGGTGGATCTAAAAACACTATGTCAAATTTCTTATCAGTGGTTTTTAAAAATCTTAAAGCATCAATATATTTTACATTTACGTTTTTATCTATTTCATTATGAGTTTTTTTAATATTTTTCTTTATAATAGAAATAGATTCTTTGTCATTATCACAAAAAGTTACAAAAGAAGCTCCTCTGCTCAATGATTCTAATCCTAATGCTCCTGAACCTGCATATAAATCTAATACTTCTGAATCTACTATTTTTTCAGATATTATACTAAATATTGCTTCTTTTACTCTATCTGCCGTTGGTCTTGTCGTATTTCCTTTTTTTGTGATTAACTTGGTGCCCTTGCCTTTTCCTGAAATTATTCGCATATTTTTCCTTCATTTGATAGTCTCATTTTATATTATAATAGCTATAAGTCAATAAAATTAATGAAATTGTAACTTATAATTAATGATTACAACATTATATTGTCTTTTTGTAATATAAATTTCTGTTTTAGTAATACCACTGTTAAATTTAAGATATAAATGATACTATTATATTAAGAATATATTTTTGCTTTATATGTATGTTAAGAAGGGATTAAAAATGAGTGAAAATAAAGAAACAATAGAAATAATTAAGGATGAAAAAATAAATATAGAAGAACCAAAAAAAATAAACAAAGAAAACAATAAAAATATATTTAACAAATATCTTATAATTATTGTAATAATAATTATATCTGCACCTCTTATACATCTTTTTACTACTAAGATGTTGAATAATATTATAAAAGATACTCCAGTTATTCAGTTACCAAATAATGGTGGAGATAT
>CAZCCM010000031.1:3917-6604 GCA_964497325.1 uncultured Lachnospiraceae bacterium
AAAACTTATAATAAGTTTTCTTTTAACTTTAAATTCCATACCATTTTTAATAATTAATTAACTAATCAATCAATTAATAATTAATCATCCTGTCTTTTATATTCAATTTCTTCTATCTTGCCATTTTTATTTATAAGTTCTGTAATCTTTTTTTCAGCCTTATCTAAAGCTTTATTACAATTTTCAGCTATTTTCATACCTTCTTCAAATTTTTGTACCGAATCCTCTAATGATAAATCCCCTTTTTCTAATTGTTCAGCAATTTTATTCAATTCATTTAATTCTTCTTCAAAATTTTTTTCTTTCTTTTCTGCCATATTATACCTCTTTTTTATATATTTAATAACTAGTTACTATTTCTTTTTTTAACACATTTATTTCATATTGTGTTTTAAGTCTTGTTGTTTCTTTATCCCAAACTCCTATTACAAAAATATTATCAGTCTTTTCTTTTATAGTAGTAAAATATACTTTGGAATCTTCTGGCTCTTCTCCACCAAACCATTCATTTTTGGCTACACTTATAGCTAATGCCTCTTTTTCTTTTGCTAGTTTCTTACTTTCTTCTGTTAATGTAGTAGAAGGTTTTTCTTCATCTGTTGTTTTATCAACTAATTTAAATGATGTTTCATCCTCTTTTTTCACAAAGACTTCTTCATCTTTTTTAGTTTCTGAATTATTATCTTTCTTTTCATCAATTTTTTCACTTGTCTTATTATCTTCTTTTTTAGTTTCTTGATTATTATTCACTTCAATTTGCTTTTTTTCTTTTGCTTTCTTTTCATCCGCTATCTTAAGATTTTTAAGTAATTTCCCATCCATAACAGAATTAACTATTAAAACACCTACAATTATTATTGCTAAAAAAATAATAATTGTTACAAATGTTTTTCTAATTTTTTTTCTTTTTTTTGATTTTCTTCTTGCCATATTTACCTCACTTTATCTCTGCATTTTTTCTAATTTCTTTAGATCTTATTTCTATTAAATCACCTTTTTTAAGTTCTTTAAGTTCTTTAATAATTCTATTATCTTTTTCTACTAAAACATAACCTCTGTCTAAAATATTTAATGGATTTACTAAATGCAATTTATCTTCTATTTTATTTAAATCATTCCTATTCTTTACTACTTTATTACTTACATTATTTATAGCATTTTGAGTAATATAGTCTATTTTTAATCTTAGTTCATTAATGTTGCTTTGAGGACTTTTTAGTTTATTTTGTAATGATTGGTATTGTAATTTTAAGTTTTCTAATTTTTTTAAAAGAGCTTGTCTTAATCTATTCTTATATATCTCTATTGTCTTGTTTACATCCATAATATTAGGGATAGCAAGCTCTGCTGCAGCTGATGGTGTTGGAGCTCTTAAATCTGAGACAAAATCAGCTATAGTATAATCTGTATCATGTCCTACTGCCGATATAATAGGTATTTTAGAATTAAATATACTCCTAGCTAAGACCTCTTCATTAAAAGGCCATAAATCTTCTAAAGATCCTCCGCCTCTGCCTATAATTAATACATCTGCTAATTGATATTTATTCATATATTCAATAGCTTTTGCTATTTTTTCTCCTGCACCTTCGCCTTGAACAGGAACCGGAAGCAACCTAATATGTATTCCAGGGTTTCTTCTAGTTCCTACATTTATAATATCCTTAATAACTGAACCAGTATTAGAAGTTAAAACTCCTACTATTTGTGGCATAAATGGGATTTTCTTTTTATGCATAGAATTAAATAGTCCTTCTGTTTCTAACTTTTTCTTTAATTCCTCATATTTTTGATATAAATCACCAGTACCTGATTGTTTAATATCTTTAACATAAATTTGATAAGCACCACTTTGTGGATAAACAGAAATCTTACCAAAAATAATAACTTTTTCACCATCTTTAGGTTCAAACTTTAAATTAGCTGTATCAAATTTAAACATAACACATTTTATAATTGCTTTTTCATCTTTTAAAGTAAAATATAAATGACCTGAAAAATGTCTTTTATAATTAGAAATTTCTCCTTCAACTAATACTCCTTGAAAATATTCATCTCCATCAAATTTTTGTTTTATATATTCTGTTAATTCTGAAACAGTTTTAGGTTTTATCTGTACTTCTTCCATTTCTTCCTTCTTTAATTTTGTATATCTAATTTTTCATCTTTAACAATACTTGCTAAAATACCATTTACAAATTTTTGTGATGTATCTGTACCATATTTTTTTGCTAATTCGACCGCTTCATTTATAACTATTTTATATGGTATTTTTTCATAAACTAGCTCAGCAATTGCTAAAAAAAGTATACTTAAATCTACTTTTGAAACTCTACTTATTTCCCAATCTGATTTCAAATTTTTCTTTATTGATTCATTAATATAATTATAATGATCTTGAATAGTATATATAGTTTTATATATTATTTTTGATTCTTCTTCTGGAATATCATAAATATCAAAATAATTATCTAATTCTACTTTTATTAAACTTTTATCATCCTTAAAAAAGAATGTAGAAAAGATATATTTAAAAGTTAGTTCTCTTATTTCTGTTTTACTTAACATTATTTTTTTACCTTTGCCTCTTTTGTTTCTACCTTACTTACAGTTTTTTCTTCAACAACCTCTTTTGTCTTTCCTTTATCTTTATCTTTATCTTTAGTTTTAGCTTTAGATTTAGCTTT
>CAZCCM010000031.1:6704-10116 GCA_964497325.1 uncultured Lachnospiraceae bacterium
TTAGCTTTTGATTTAGTTTTTTGTTTAGTTTCTTCTTCAATATTTTCTTCAATATCTTTTGTTTTATCTTCAGCAACTATTTTTTCTTTTTTAATAAATTCTTCTTCTTTTTGTTCTTTTTTTATCATTTCAGGGCTAACTTTATTTGATATTTTTTCAATAATTACATTAACTTCACTAACTTCTAAGTCTGAAGCCTGTTTTATTGCACTCTTTATATCTTCTTGCATTTTTTTAGTTACTTCTTTAATTACAGCATCTTGATAAACAACAGCATTAATATTAACTACTATTTCATTATTTTCATCCAAATGAATTTTAGAAGATATACTTTCTGTTCCTTTTATTCTTTTAGATATATCTCTTACTAAGTTTTCTAAGGTTTCTTTAGATATTAACAATTTTCCATTATTATTTTCTAATAATATTCCATCAATTTTATCCTTCTTAGTCTTTGATTGAAATAAAAAGCCTTTCAATGCTAATAAGAAAAATACAATTAAAATTATTGTAGATGCTATTACTGCATCTCTATCACTAACTATAAAAGTATAAAATATTTCAGGAATTTTTGCCCATATTTCTCTAGCACCAAAAAGATTAAATACTAATAATGCTATAAATACAATAATTACCATAATTATTAATGAAAATAACCATAGTATAAATTTATCAAATTTTTTCATTATTTATCCTCCTTAGGATTATTATCTATTACTACATCATCTTTAACATCTTCTTTTGTATTTTCTACATCCATATTTATACCTTGAACATGAACATTTACTTCTCTTACTTCTAAACCTGTCATTGCTTCTACAGATTTTTTTACTCTCGTTTGTATTTCAAATGCTACTTCTGGGATTCTTGACCCAAAATCAACAATTATGTTTGCATCTATTTTGCATTTGTTTTCTTTAATATCAACTTTTATACCTTTACCTTCTTTATTTTTTGTCTTAAATGCTTCAGCTAAATTATCAAAAAAGCCAGTAATTCTGTTAGCACCAATTACTTCAGAAATAGCAACACCTGCTATAGTAGCAACAACTTCAGGTGAAATTTCTAAATCATCTTGTATTTGATCTTCTAATTTTATTCCTTTAGTTTTTGTATTTTCTATCTTTTTTTCTTTGTCTTTTTTGTTGGCCATAACAACCTCCTTAGCTAAATTTAGTATACCAATTTATTATATAAAATACAATAATTTTTTATTTTAAATCTATCTTATAAATTTTACTTTACTTATTTTTTAAAGTATAATTTATTTGAAAAATTAATTAAAGAATTTAATTTAAAAATTAATTTTTAAATTAAAATAATAGGAGATAATTTATGGAAAAATCAAAATTAATTATAGTTGAAGGACCACAAGGAGTTGGAAAATCAGGTTTAACATCATATTTAAGAGAAAAACTTCCATCTTGTGACTTATATAGATTAAGTGGAATAAAAGATAAAACTGAAACTGGTAAAGAAAAATCAATAAAAAGATATTATTCATTAATGACCTACTTAAAAGAGCAAGAAACAGTTGGTCTAACTGAATTATTTGATAGAACATTCCCTACAGATTATATATATGCAAATCTTGGATATAAGGAATATGATTTTACAGATATATTTAAAGAATTAACTCAAAAATTAAATAATTTAGATTTTGATATATATTATTTTTCTTTATATTTAAAAAATCCTGAAACTTTTAAAATTCGTCTTCAAAGAGAACAAAAACATGGTTATCAAGAAGTAAGTATTGATAGTAGCTTGAAGCAACAGGAAGAATATAAAAAGGTTGCAGATTATTTTAAAACTTTTAGTAATATAAAAGTTTATGAAATATCTACAGATGATTTTGATGAGGCATATAAAGAAATAAACAAAATATTAGGAATATAAAATAAAACTAATAAAAATACTAGGTAATACCTAGTATTTTTATTATGGTACCGGTCGTGGGACTCGAACCCACACACCTCGAAAGATAACAGATTTTGAGTCTGTCCTGTCTACCAATTCCAGCACACCGGCTTATTTATCCCCTCCATGATGTTTTACCTCATCTATAGATGTTGAAATATTATGATCTATTTTTTCCCATTCAACAGTAGGTTTAAAAAGAACCTTTAAATTTATTAATAGCCAAGAAATCATAAACAATGGAAATCCAACTATTCCTTTCCAAAGTTTTTTAAATGATTTTTTTTCAATTATAACGGTAACTAATGCTCCTAGTAAAGGCATTATAGCTACAGTGAATACATATAGTGATACATTTATTATCAAATCTTTAATTCCCATTTGACCAAGAAAATACAATACAAAATTCAATAGCATTAATAGTATTGCAACTAAAAACATTGGTACTCCTAAAATATATAAAAACGAATCAACACTTGATAATGTTTTTCTTTCTACAGCAGCTGTTGCTAAATCTTTAGAATATTCCCTTAAACATTGAAGATGTCCTGTTGACCATCTTTCTCTTTGTTTCCAACTTTGTACAAATCCTACTGGTTGTTCATCATACACTATTGCTTTTCTTTGCCAACCTAATTTTTGATTGTCTATAGCAGAAAGTAAAGAATATTCAATGTCCTCTGTTAAAGTTTTAGTTTTCCATCCTTTTTCTTTTACTAAATCCATACTAATCATAAAAGCTGTTCCATTTAATAATGGAGATAATCCAATATTATATCTAGCTAAATGGAAAAATCTATGCATCATCCAATAATATATAGCATAACCACCTGAAATCCAAGAATCTGTTGGATTCTTAATATCTCTATAACCCTGAACAACTCTTTCTCCCTGACATAAAGATATATTCATATAATGTAAAAATTCTGAATCTACAACATTATCTGCATCAAATATTATCATGGCATCATATTCTTTGTTTAAAGATGGCATTATATTTGATAAGAACCAGTCTAATGCAAATCCTTTTGTTTTTTTTGTAGGATCATTTCTTTCATATGCAAATGCACCATGTTCTTCAGCAACTTGCTTTGTTTTGTCTGTTGAATTATCTGCTATAACATAGATATCATACAATTCTCTAGGGTAGTCTATCTTATTAATAGAATCAACCAAATTCCCTACGACTGCTTCTTCATTATGAGCAGGTATTAATATCATAAATCTATGATTTTTATTTATTTTTAAAGGCTTCTCCTTAACTTTTACTAATGCTGCAAGAGCAATAATTAACTGGTATAACCAAAAAATATTGGTTATAACAATAAGCACAATTTGAAGTATTTCTATTATTTTTGTAAAAACAGCCATTTTATTTCTTCCTTTTTATTGTATTAATTATAACAAAATAACTAACAATTAGCAATTATATACTATATGGATTTAAATCTAAAAAAATATTAGCTCCTTTTGGTAATTTAATATACTTAAT
>CAZCCM010000032.1:0-9803 GCA_964497325.1 uncultured Lachnospiraceae bacterium
AAAGAAGCTAATTCTTTAGAAAATCCTTTATCATTTTTTTCTTCTCTTGGATCAAATCTTAAATTTTCTAAAAGAAGTACTTCTCCTTCTTTTAAGTCTTCTACTGCCTTTTTAGCTTTATTCCCAACAATATCATCTACAAATTTTACATTTGTTCCTAATTGTTTAGATACTTCTTCTACTATTTGTTTTAAAGAATATTCTTCTTTCCACTCTCCCTTAGGTCTTCCTAAATGTGAACATAGAATTACTTTATTCTTTTTATCCATTAAATATTTAATTGTTGGAAGTGCTGATACAATTCTTCTATTATCAGTTATTTTTCCTTCTTTGTCCATTGGTACATTAAAATCACATCTTACCAACACTTTTTTTCCAGTAATGTCTACATCTTTCACAATTTTTTTATTAAATGTCATGATTTCTCCTTTGTATATAATATTTTTTCGTTTAAATTTTCAAATTTAAATTTCTTTTTTTGTTTTATTTATAGTTTTTACTTTATTTCCAAGCACTAGGTATAGAAGAAAAGTTTGTAAGTTTGGAACATCCAGAAAAACATACACTAACACTTGTTACTTTTGGAAACTTGTCTTTATTCCATAAATCTGGTGCATTACCTGTTAAATTAGTACAATAACCAAAAGTAAAAGAAAAATTTGTTACATCTAGGCATTTATCAAATAGTTCTACTGGGATACTTGTTAATTTTTTACAAGTATCAAAAATACTACTAAAACTTGTTACATTTGTGCATTTATCAAATAACTTAGCTGGGATACTTGTTATATTTCTACAATCATTGAAAACGCCTTTTAATGTTGTAACATCTGAACACTTATAAAATAATTCTACAGGGATACTTGTTATATTATCACAACCACTAAAAGTCCATTTAAAATCTGTTAAATTTGGACAATTATCAAACAATCCTTCTGGAATTTCTGTTAAACCTTTAATCCTACTAAAAGTGCAATAAAATGTCGTTACTCTTGGACAATTGCTAAACAATTCTGCTGGAATTTCTTCAATATAAGTACATTGAAAAGTGTTTTCAAAACTTGTTACTTTTTCAAAACTCTTCTTTGAAGGTAAAGGTATTGGACCTTCTAATCCTACACCCAGATGATGAAACTCTGAAAATCCATTTTCACCCCAATTTATTATACTTGATATGTAACCTTCATAATCATACTCATAATAATCATGACTTTCTTTGCCACCAAATCTAGTTCCTGGTTCTGCTAACCCTTTAATTTGTACTTCATATGTTTTGCCTGTTTGTTCATAATAGTGCGTAGGGAAATAAGTCTTATTAGAAACAATAAAATTATCAGGATCTCCTTTAACATCCCAATTTATTAGTAGTCCATTAGAATTACTTATAGGAAGTTCTATATAAGAATTATATGCATATACTCTTAATGCCATATTACTTTTAGAATCATTCAAATTTACTAAAGCAATATTATATAAGTAACTTCCATCATTTTGTAATCCTAAATATATTCTTTCTTCATCCACATTATAATAGTCTATACCCTCTATTATTAGACACTCTGTTATTAAATCGTTTACAAAAATATCATTATCAAAATCTATATCTTCTTTTAGCCTAGTTGCTATTTCTATCTCAGCATTTCTTTCATACACTTTATCTTGTATACTGCTATACCTTCCTGCAATTTTTGAATCTTGTGCTTTTTTAAATAACCCATTAGGACCTATTAGCATCATTATTGATACTCCTGCTAATATTAATAATATTATTATTGTTACCACTAAAGCTACTAGAGTTACACCTTTTTTCTTTTTAATTTTTTTGATGCTAGTATATCTTTTTAACATATTTACCCTTACCTATATTTTTTCATTTTTTTATTTTAAATTCTATTTAGTTTCTAAATATTATTTTGATCTTTCAAATATAAATTCAGCAAGTTTAACAAACATTGTTGAATAACCCCATTCATTATCATACCACGCTAACACTTTATAAAAATCATCTGTTAATTGAATTCCTGCTTTTGCATCAAATATTGATCCTCTTGGGTCTTTTAAGAAATCTGATGATACAACTTCTTCTTCAGTATATCCTAAAATTCCATTTAGTTCGCCTTCTGATGCTTCTTTCATTGCAGCACATATCTCTGCATATGTTGTAGGTCTTTCAGTATTGAATGTTAAGTCAACTACTGAAACATCAATTGTTGGTACTCTTAAAGACATTCCTGTTAATTTTCCATTTAATTCAGGTATAACTTCACCAACAGCTTTAGCTGCTCCTGTTGTTGTTGGTATTATATTATGGAATCCTGATCTTCCCATTCTCCAGTTTTTAGGTGATACACTATCAACTATTTTTTGAGTTGCTGTTACAGAATGTACTGTTGTCATTAATCCTTCTTTTAATCCAAATTTATCATGTAATACTTTAGCAACTGGTGCTAAACAATTTGTTGTACATGATGCATTTGATACTACATTCATATCAGGCATATATTTTTCATTGTTTACTCCCATAACAAACATAGGTGCATCTTTTGACGGTGCAGATATTACAACCTTTTTTGCTCCTGCATCTAAATGTGGTTGACATCCTTCTATGGATTTAAATACACCTGTACATTCTAATACTATATCTGCTTCACATTCACCCCATGGAACATTACCTGGTTCCATTTCAGAATACACTTTAATTTCTCTATTGTTTACAATAAGAGTATGTTCATCTTTTGCATATGGATTTAAATTATCATTTCTTCCATATGTTGTATCATATTTGATCATATATGCCATATATTCTGCTGACATAAATGGGTCATTTATGCATTTTACTTCATGGTTCCTTTCTAATAATATTAAAAAGGATTGTACTCCTATTCTTCCAAATCCATTAATTCCTACTTTCATTTTTCCCTCCATTACAAATATTCATTTGTATTTATATTTTACTAATAAAAGTTTATATTATATAAAATAAAAAATCCATATAATTACATTTTTTTAACACTTTCTTAATATTTCATTATATAGATTTTTATATTTATTTATTTATTTATTTATTTATTAACTTTACTTTTATTGTTCTATTATTCTTTAGGTATCCACCCTGCAATATCTGTTGTATCAAAGGCATAATCTAATTTTTTATTATATGCTTTCTCATATGCTTCCTTTTTTTGAAGATAATCTATTTTCATCATATCCATTCTATTTTCTCTTAATGTCTTATTAGGGTCAGGATAGATTGTTGGCAAAACATGTAATTTGTATATAACTTTATAAAAATCTTCTGTCTCTTTTTCGTTTGTATCTATCATTTCTACAAAACAAGATATAATTGGAACATTATTTTTAGCAGCATAATAATAAGCACCTGTTTTAAGTTCTCTTGGTTTTCTATAGTTAAACCACATCTCACTTTCTGGATATATTAATATATAGTGCTTTTTCTTTAAGTGTTTTGCAATACTATTAGAAAATTCATTAACCATGTAGTTTACATTTGTATGAAGAGGAATAATGTTTGAATGGTTCATTATAAATCCTACAAGACCGTTCATAGCAAGATTAGTTGCATGCCCTACTGTATATAAATTTCTTTTTCTTAATTTCTTTACTAAATTTCGTATTATTAAACTATCTAACTGATTAAAATGGTTACTAGTTATTATTGCACCAGTTTTAATTCCTTTGGCATTCTCAATACCAATAATTTTAGTAGTCCAATTTTGAACACTTGTTTCAAAATTAATTATACGTTTTACTATAATACTTTCTACTCTATATTTTTCATATTTTTGTTTTTTTAAGTATTCTTGTATAATTTTTTTCTCTTCTGCAGGTGTTAACTCCGGATCATTTAGTTCAACTTTCTTGTTAAACTTCTTTTCTTTAACAGCATTCTCAATATTTTCAATAACTGCTAGTCTATCTTCTCCTAATATCATAATCGAATTTTCTCCCCATTCTTAACGGTTTTCTTAAAAGTATATTTATCATCTGGTATTTTTACTCCTACTTCAGCCATATTCATTAAAGCTTTTTTATCTGATTCTTTTTCTTCTTTCGAATAATTTTTTTTAATTTGAAGTACTTCATCATAGTACGGTGTATTTTTTACATATTCTAAATAATATTCTTCATACTGTATATTATCATAATACCAAGGTTTTTGAAAAAGATTATAATGTATTAATTTTGGTTTTTTAAATATATCTCTGGCATCATTAGGCATTACATTCCATTCTTCATTTAAGTATTTTATTTTACTATTACACATTGCATTTATATAATCTTGATCTGGTGCTAAACATCTAAAATGATATTTATCAAGCAATCTCAAGAAATTATTTGCAAATTCTTTCTCTCTTAATTTTTTTAAATTCATTAAAAGTACTCCTGAATTTATATATTCATTAATACTAATTCCAACAGCTTCTTCAATATAATAAACTAATGGTGGTATATCTACGACTGAAATATCTTGACATGCTCCAATTAAATTTTCTTCTAAATCAATATTATATAATTCTGAAATATCTCCTGGAACTATTATATCACTATCAATGTATATTCCTTTATCATATTCTGGAAACATATCTGGAATTAAGATTCTAAAATAGATTGTAAGAGTAAAATAATCACATCTTAATCTGTGCCCATCTCTATCTTTAATGGATTCCAAACCTTCCTTCATAAGCCTATATTCAATTTTAAAATTATCATTTTCAAGTGATAAGATATTTGCAATATTATCATCATCCAATCCATCATGTAGTACTATTATTTTGTACTTATATTCTTTACTAGCATTTTTAATTATTGATTTTAATGCAATATATAGATGTTTTGCATAATCATTATCAATAGTAAAAAAAATTGGTATTTCTTCTTTCTTTTTTTCGTTAAAACTCATTTATTTTCCCCTTGTTTGTTTTATATTTCTCTAATTTATTTTTTCAATAATCTTTATCGTTTTACCCTCTTCTTGGGTTTTTATAGCCTACTCATTGTTTTGTTTCTAAATCTGTCATGAAAAGCACATAATCATTTAAAATATCATCATATTCATTTAACTTTAACTTACTATGTACTTTTTCTATTTCCCATGGTTTAACAGTTATTGTATGTAGAATTGGGAAAAGCCTAAAGCTTGTAGTAAAATGTTGAATAACGGTATCATTCTTTAATTTTCTTTGTTCATTATATTTTCTAGGTAATATTTTTTTTGCAATAGCTAACTTATTTATAGCAGATTGATCTGGCATAAATAAGTTTTTTTTAGTAATTAATTTTATTGCATTTTCAAATAATTTAGTTTCTCTTATTTTGTTTAAATTCATAAGTAAAACACCTGAATTTAAATAATCAAATTTAAATATATTCTTTTTAAAAAACCACTTTCCATAATAATCTAAAACACCTGCTATTTCATAATTAGTAATATCTATATTGTATAAATTTGTAATGTCTTGCCTACAAATAACATCTGTATCAAGATATAATATTTTGTCTGGTAACTCTGGTATTTTGTATGAAAATAGTCTTAACATTGAATATGGAGTAAAATGTGTTTCCATATTTTTTATTGGAATATTCTCATTAAATTCTTTTGTTACATCAATTTTTTTTATGGAATTATTAATATTTTTTTCTTTTAATATTTTATTTAAAGATATAATAATATCATTAGGGATTTGTTTAAATTTCTTTTCTTTATTCTCTACATCCATAGTAAGAACATAAATATTTAATTCTTCTTTAACATTTTTAAGTATTGATAATATAGCAATTACCAATCCATTTGAAACATTACTATCACCACAAAATAATATATTCATTGTTATTTATTTTCATCCTTTAAGACATATTTAATATATTCATAATCGCTATTTTTAGCTCTTTTATTCATCATCTCATATACTTCATTTAGAATCTTTTTTTGTGCTTCTTTTTTATTTAAACTTTTATCAATTAGAAAAGGGCCATCAATATATACTCTTATTCCTGGTTTCTTTTTATTCTTTTTCTTATAATATGTTGTAGTCATCGAAAAAGATATAGCATCTGCTGCATATGGAAATTTAAAAGCTGATTCATCAAATGGTCTTATCTTAGTATAATATGGCCATACATGTGCTTCAGGATAAATCACTACAGCCTTTTTTTCTTTTATTCTTGTAAGCACCGCTTTATATAGTTCCTTTGTTCCTTTAACTGAATCTGTAATAGGAAGTGCTCCAATCATTGGAAGAAACTTACCTATACCTGCAACACCTAAATTAGATTCATCTGCTAAAACATATTTTCTCTTATATGAGCATATTGCTGGTAAAAATACATCTCCTAAGGCTTGAGTATGATTACCAAATATAAAGTATCCTTGATTATTATATTTTTTTAAAATTTTCTTATTTACTATTTCAACCTGTAAAAAGAATTTACAATAAATAAAGCCAAATGTACGAGCTAGCTCATACATTATTCTTGAAAAAAATCTATATGCTATATTATTTTTTATCCATACATAATTATTTTTAAGTTTATACTCTTGATTTTTACTTTTAACAACATCCTCATCAAACGATTTGTAATAATATGTATTATTATTCATTTATTTAAATCCTTTATTAGTATCCTCAACTATATTATTGCTTTTATTATTACTTTTACTATTGCTTTTATTTTTACTTCTACTTTATTTATATTTCTAATATTATTATATATTGTTTATTGTTTATTGTTTATTATTCTTAATGCATGTTATTTTATCATGAAAAAAACAATATTTAAAGTATTTATAACTTTATGAAGTAACGATTTATAACTTTATGTTATTTCCCAAAGTAAATGCAATAAGAAATACTAAAATATATATTAAATATAAATACTCTAAAACATATTAAATGAAATTAATTGTAAATAGTAAAATTAAATAAAAAGCCTCTCCATAGTATTTTTGTTTTACCATAAAGAGGTTTTTTTATACAATATTTTTTGCACACTTAAAAAAGTATGAATAAATAAATTGCCAAAGATATAAAAGATAAATTATATCTTATTGAAACTTTGTTATATCTTCTATTTTACTTGCAAAATATGGTTTGTCTTTTCCATTTTCTCTTAAAAACATTGCAAAAGTATCATCTAAATAGAAGTATCTTGGTTCTTTTACATTTTCTTCTTCTATTGCTGCAGATGATACTACTGTCATATCAATTGCTGCTTCACTTTTAATTTCTCCACCTTTTTCATTTAATGAAAATTTTATTGATTGCATTGCTTTCTCTATAATAGCATCTTCTCCTCCTAATGTTTTAAATTGTTTTTCTTCAAATTCACTATATTCTCTTTTTTTATTAAATTCTATATTTGGAACTTTAAAGAAATCTTTTTCAGTAAAATATCTATCTCCTTTATATTCACTGCTTTTTTTATTCATATTTGAATATATTTCATTAAAAGTTAATCCTTGTGGATTTTTACAAAAGATTACTTCATCATCTGTTTCTGTGTTTATTAAAATAGCAAAGTCATCTTTTGAATTATAATATAGCACATAAATTTGACTTCCTACTATTTCATCTGTTGTCTCATCTATTCCAAAGTATGATACATTAGTTTTATCTTTTCCAAAATTTCCTTTGTCTAATACTTTAAATTCTTTTCTAAAATCAAATTTTTTAAATAACATTGTATAGAAAAAATATCTATCTATATCAGGGTTATTAGGATCATCTAATTCTGACCAATTAAAATCATCTAAAATATCACTTTCTTGATTAAACTTTTCTTTAATTCCTTTTTCTATCTCTTCTTTCAAAGCAAGTGATTTTTTACCATATTTCTTATAATAATATTCATCTGAAATCATGTCTTTAGTAAATTCTGATTTATTTAAATTTACTGCCATTTCTTCTTGTGGTGTAAATACTACATCTTGTTTTACAACTTCATTTATCATATCATTCCATACTAATTGAAATGTAGCACACCATGCTGTATCTTTACTTTCTATAGTATCTGACATTGTGGGTATTATATCTATATCACCACTTTCCTTTATTGTTGAGTGATCTATATTTTCAACATCTCCATCTGTACTACCTGTATTTACATCTTCCTCACCTATCTTTATATCTGTCTCCAATTTTTTTGTTTTATTCAATACTATAATTATAACAAGAGAGCCTACTAGTAAAAGAACTACCACTGCTATAATCCACATTAAAGTTTTTTTATTCATAATTATTCTCCTTTTCCTTCTTCTATTTAATATATTATATCTTATTAAAATTTAAAAAAGTATAGTTATATCTTTTTTTAATTGTTTTGTTACATAAATTCTACTTTTATAATTCTATTAATAACTTTTTCCTTTTAAGTTTTCTATTTTCTAATAGTTTATAGTATTTGTTTTTTCTACTTACTAAAGAAGAACTGTTTTTACTAATACTAATTGTTTTACTTAAGACCAAAACATCTACATCTATTTTCATATTCAAATTCATATTATTATTCATCTTATTGTTTATATCATTATATTGTTCATCAATCTTTTTTATTATTTCAAATACAGTTGCACCAGTTGTGTATATATCATCAACTAATAATATTTTTAATGTTCTTTTGTTATGTGAATTTACTTTTGAATTTAATTTAGAATCAAATTTAAATTTTAATTCTAAGTCAGTATTTGTATTAACTCTATACACATCTTTAACATTTAAATATCTTTCTTCTTTTGATATTGTACTTTGTGTTTTATTTTTCTTAACCTTTTCTATTAAATCTATAACTGGTATTCCAATAAGCATTGATAAATCTTTTGCAAGTAACTTAGATTGATTATACCCTCTATAATATTTTTCTTTATTTTTATCCATTGGCACATAAGTTATATATTCATATTTTGATAAATCTGATATTAGACGAGGATAATTAAATATAGATAGAATAAAATACTTTGATATTTCTCTATTATCTCTTAATTTAAAGTTTAATATTTCTTTTCTAATTATTGATATATATCTAGATAAAGAAATAATCTTAACATTATTAATATATGTATAAAATGGTTTCAAAAAATATGTAAAATATTTTAAACAATTACTACATATTCCATATGAAGTAGATTGAAATATACAATATCTACAATTTTGCTGAAAAAGTCTTAAAAAAGTAAAGTATCTTTTCTGTTCTTTAAATATTCTTTCTTTATTTAATATTTCTCGCTTCTTTTGTTTATATAATTTTCTTTTCATAAAAGCATTCTAAAGTATATATTATTTTTGTCAAATATATTAAAAAAGTTAGACTAATTTGTCTAACTTTTAGATTCTTATTTTTTATAATTTTTAATTAATTTAATATTTTTTTATTTTTCAAATATTTTCTAAAGCTTTTTTATATTCTTCTAATTCCTCTTCTTTATCTAATCTTTGAAATATTGGTATTCCTTCTTCTATTACTTTAGTATTTCCTAGATTATTATTATTCTTAAATATTTCATTCCAATCCTCTATGTTATATTTATCTGCAATATTTAATTGTTCTTGTATTTTATCTGAACTATGTTTCATAAATGGTCTTATTGCAATAGATATTTTTCTTAATATTTCAACTAATGTATACATTATTAAATCAAGTTTATCCTTATCAGATACTCTTGAGTCTATTTTATTTCCTATGTTTTTATACTTTGCCCATGGTTCTGTTTTATCTATATATTTATTTGCCCTATCTATTATTTCAAATATATTTTGTATACCATCAGCAATATGAACAGTTTCAAAGTT
>CAZCCM010000033.1:0-4610 GCA_964497325.1 uncultured Lachnospiraceae bacterium
TTTAATGTTTAATTTAATTTTTAATTTTTAATGTTTAACATTTTTAAATTTCTAAAATAAATTAATTATTTTGGAGCTTCTAATGAGAATCGAACTCATGACCTCTTCCTTACCATGGAAACGCTCTGCCAACTGAGCTATAGAAGCTTTTCTTTTTTCAACTTATTTCTTATTCTTTGTACAGCATTATCTATTGCTTTTTCATTGGTATTAAGTTTTTTAGCTATTTCTTTATATGAATAACCTTTTAAATGTTCCTTTAAAACGTCTTGTTCAAATATGCTTAAAATTACTTTTGTTTTTTCTTTAAAATCTTTCATTCTTTCATATTTAATTAATTTTTCTTCTGTAGTATCTTCGTCTGTTTCTAAAATATCTAAAAAAAACATTTTATCTTCATCTATATTAAATATTGATTCATCTAAACTTAAAGATGTATTTAATACTCTGTTTTTTTGCCTCTGTGACGATGAGAGAAGAGTAATTAGTCTTCTCTCAATACAAAGTGCAGCAAAGGCTGAAAAATTGTCATTTACTTCAGGATTATATGTTTTTATAGCATCTAAAAAAGCAATTGCAGCTTCTTGTTCTAAATCTTCTTTTTCCATTCCCTTAACATAGTATTTAGAAACTTTTGCTCGAATAATATATCTATTCTCATTTAATAGTTTTTCAATCGCTTCTTTATTATTTTTTTTAGCTTTATTTATATCTTCTTGCATTTTACTCCTATTTAATTATTTTTGCTTTTGTCAATATATTTATAAATTTTGAATAAATAGCTTCATTAATAACTTTCATAGTCTTTTTTAATGTTTCAGCTTCCATAGATGTTAAAACAATTTTTTTCATTGGATTTTCAATTGTTACTTCATCTTTTATTTCAATATTTGCTTTTGCTAATAATTCAATTTCACTTGAATTATATGTAATGTTAAAATTCATTGCTGAACTATTATTTAATGGCCTATCAAAATTTAAATTAGCTTTTAACTCTACTTTATTAGTATAAGTACTTTCGTCTAATTCTAATAAATCCTCATCCTTTTTAAACATAATATCTGGTGTTCCATCTGTATTTGTTTGTGAGTTAGAGTTCTCATCTCCTTGATTTTCATTACTAACTGGATCTTCACTACTTACAGGAGTATCTGGATTAAAATCTTCATCTGGATTAGTATTATTTTCTACTTCGCTAGAAATAGGATCTGATATGATAGCTTCTGTTGTAAAATTATTGGTTTCTCCTGTTATCTGATCATTGTCATTGTCATTATCATTGTTACTATTATTATTTTCAGTTTCAATTATCTCTTTATCATCTTCTAATTCTTTAACAGGATTCTCATCAGTATTTAAAACTGCAGGAAGTGGTACTTTACCATCAATATCTATCTTTGTATAAACTTTATTATTATCCTTTGTTATATTTATTTTTAATTTTAGTTCATCATTTGATATTAACACTTCATTACTATTTTTATCAGGAACAAATTCTATCTCAAATGCTAATTCATCTTGTACAGAATTTTTAGTTTCTTCACCTTCTGATGTTTTTCCACTTTCTAATATATCATCATTTTCTAAAGTATTATTTGTTTTTAAAAATTCTATTTTAACAATATTATTTTTTATTTTATATATATTTATATTTAAATCTTGATTTGATTTTAATCTAATCATCTGAGTGAAATAATTTAAAATTTCATCTACCATTCCATCAGTTTTACCAACTAATGATTGTAATTCTATTGAAGCATTATTTGCTTCAACTTTACTTAATGTTTTTAATCTTTCAATTAGACTTAAATATTGTTGAGATGTTAAGTTTATATTATATGCATCTGCATTTAAGCTGTTATTTCTATAATTTACTTTAAGATTTCTTTGAATTTTAAAATTATTCTCTGTTAATATTTCTAGGCTAGCTGGAAATGATTTAGTTATGCTATTTAATATACTATTTATTTCTTTAATATAATTTCTATCTAAAGATACTTTAGTTAAATCTTCAATGTTTGCAGCTATATCATTTTCTAAGCCATATTCTTTAATTATAAAGGATTTTAATTTATTTTTTTCTATACCTAAATGCTCTTTAAAAAACTTATCACCATATAATAATATTTGTTCTCCCGTATCTTGTATTTCAAAATTTACAAGACTAGTTTCATTATGTTTTAAATCAACTTTAGTTTGAAGTTTATTACTTTTTTTATCTACTGCACCATCAAAGTCTATTTTAAAATCTTTAATATTAATATCTTCATTTTTAGTCATATCTTTAACTTTATTATTTAAATCATGACTATTAGCTTCTAATCCTACTTTAAATTCATATGAATTAGCATTTATATTATCAAAATAAGCCGATAATCCCTCAATATCAGTATATTTATCAAAATCAATATTTTTTGCTAATTCAATAATATCAGTTCTTGCATCTCTATTTTTTATTTCTGTTAAATAATAAAAAACTCCATAAGCACTTCCTGATAATAATATGATTATTAATAGTACTATTAGTATAGTTTTAAATACTTTTTTAAAACTTTTTTTCTTTTTTTCTTGAAATAATCCCCCTTGTTTATTTTCTTCCTTAAATAATTCTTCCATAATTCACCTCATATATTTTTGTATTATTTTTCTACAATATCATATTCTATAATATTAACATTTTTAAATACTTTTTTACTTGTATAATTACTAAAATATTTATTTACAACAATTTTTTCTCTTTTTATTTCTTCTAATTTGAATCTAGATAAATCTAATAATACCTTTTTGCCTTTATCCATTCCCAAAGGAAGTGTATTATTTTGATTTTCATAATATATAATATTTGTGAAGAAAATCACAGGAGAATCTTTTGGTAAGTTAATTTTAATTAAGTTTAAATTATTACCAACTCCCTTATATTCACTTAATTCTTCTTCTACATCAATATTAAATATTTCTAATCTATTAGGCCCTAATTTCTCAATACTTGGTATTGCTTTATATATCGGCAATTCAATATTTGTCTTTATTTTATGATTAGCTTCATCTATATATTTTAAATTTGCTGTTAATTTTTCTAAAAATTTAAATTTATCTGAATTTTGATTTAAATTTAAAATCTTAAATTTATTTCTGTCGACTTCTCTAAACTCGTTTGTTTTTAAATATCTTATCTTTACAGCAGGTTGATTAGCCCCAAAAACATCAAATGTTTCTCCAATATATCTACTTTCCTCTTTATATTCTTTCTTTAAGTCTTCCAGGAAAGAAGTCATTGCATATTCATCAATATCTTTTGTTTTTATCATATTAATATAATCTATAAAATCATTAGCTAATAAATATATGGCATTAAATTCTTCTTTTGATAATTTTTTTCTTTGGATTTCATCAACATATTCTGAAGTTGCATCTATGTCCATATCAAAATTAAAAACTCTATCCATTAGTTGTTCTTCTACTTCTTTTTTATCATCTTTATCGTCTTCATTAAAATCTGCTTCATCTAAAGATAGTTTTTTATCTTTGTTTGCAAATTTCCAAAATTCAAATATAGATTTTTTATGAGAATCAATTTCATCTAAATATGTTTCTGCATTTGTAAGTTTATTATTTATATTTAATAATGCTAATTTTATTCCCCTTATATCTAATGCTATTTCCGTTACTTGTCTATGTAGTTTTTCATATAGTGAGTATAAAAATACAAAGTCATCAATTGTATAAAACTCTTTTTTTTCTAATGCTCTTACAGTGTCAATGACTGTGTAATCAACTTCAGCTTCTTTTCTGTCTGCTTCAATTTTTTTCTTTATATCTTCTTTTACCTGTGTATTAGTCATTTTTATCTTTGTCATTCTTTTACTTTTTGTAAAGAAATATTTTACTTTTTTAGTAAAAGAAGTTTTACAATCTAAGTATTTTACTATTTCCCTTTGTATTTCTTTATATAATTGTTCTTTTTTTACAAGGTCATCTTTAAGCATATTTATTTTAACAGTCTTTGATTTATTTTCATTATTTAATACTTCTATTTCTTTATATATTTCATTATATTTTTTAAATATTAAGTCAGGTATTTCATCAAATTCAACTTCTATTCCATCATATGTTAATTTTAATTCAGAGTTTCTTTTAATTTCTGCTTTAAAATCAAAGTAGTTATCTGTTGATGTTTCTAACATAAATAATGCCTTTATATGTTTATATAATTTAATCGCATCTTCTTTAGTTTTAATTACAAATTTATAGTCTGATTCTATTCTATCAAATACTTTTGTCTCACCTTTTATAATTAAAGAATAGTTATTTTTCATATCATAATATTCATAAGTTATTGGCCATTTCTTTGTAAAATACCATAGATAATTTTCTATCTCTAATAATTCATTTGAAGAAATATATTTTTCTGACATTGATACATAATTTATCGGAGCATAAATATATCTATTTATTTCCGCTATCCCTTCATTTTCATTATCATTGTTTTCTATATTATAATTTTTATTCTCATTATCTCTTCTATCAGTCTCTACTGTATCATTTGATACTTTTTCTTCTTCACTAAAGTATTCTTCAAAATCTTTTTCTTCTGCTACTATATTATTTTC
>CAZCCM010000033.1:4710-6959 GCA_964497325.1 uncultured Lachnospiraceae bacterium
TATTATTTTCTGTTATTTCTTTATTTACATTATTACTATTACTTACTTCCTCTAATTTACCATTTAATTTATTTAGCTTATCTATCTCTATTTTCTTTTTTAAAATATAGAATAGTTCATTAAAGTCCCCTTCTTTAGTACAAACTAACATAAAATATTTCTTTGTTTTCTCATCATAATAGATACTCCACATATGTGATCTAGTATATCTTATATCAAATGGTATATTATGCATAAATTCTTTTTGCTCTTCTTCTATTTCTTCTACTTGCTCTTCTTTAAAGTATTTAAACATATTTATGAATTCTAAATATCTCGTATAGTCTTCTGGATTTTCTGTATCTGAATCTAAATAGTTTATTAAAGGTTTTGCATCATTATATTTTACTTTTAAGTCTTCACTCTTATTATATGGAGTTAAGAGTATTTCAATATCCTCAATAGGAATATATCTATATACCTTTAGGTCTTTATCATCTTTTAATCTTGATACCGTAAACTCTAATTTAGGCACCTTAATTAATGACTCTGGTACATTGTCCAAGTCTAGGCCTAAATATTCTAATTTACTTTTAATTTCATCTCTAACTACCATCATTTGTTCATTCCTTATTTTAATAATGCTTTTATAGCAAGCTCAGCATTTATTTCACTCATCTTTGATAATTTATCTATTTCCATAATCTCAAACATTATTTCTTCTATTCTTTTCTTACCTACTCTCCTAATATATTGCTTAAACTTTGGAAGTAAGAATGCTTGATTTGCTGGAAGTATTTTTGCAGGATTTTCTCCGGTCTCTTCTGCTAAACTAATTAAATACATTCTTCTGTATACATTATATATATATCCTAATGTTACATATATCTCTGCTCCACTGTATAGTTGATCGTCTATTAAACTTACAATTTTTTTATGATTACCTGATAATATGTTATTACTTATTTCATATATCATAGAATCTGTAGATTTAATTATTATTTCATCTATATCTTTTTTTGATATTTGTTCTTTATCATATGTATAGAATAATAGTTTGTTTAATTCATTTACCAATAAATATATGTCTCTTCCTACTTCTTCTATCATATAGTTTAAATCAAATTTAGATACTTTAATGTTTCTATTATATTTTTTATTAAACTCATGAATATTTTCTTCTAATATCTTTATAACTTGCTGGTTATCTTTTTTAGTAAGTAATGGATATTTAAATGTCTCTCCATTTTTCTTTATATAGTCCATAAGTTTATTTGTACTAATGTTATATTCTACAAATACTAAGTCAATAGCATCTAATATATTCTTATTTTCTTTAAAATATTCTAATATTTTTAATGTTTCTGAATTCTCTGCCTTACTTTTCTTTGTTTCATTACTAGATTTAGACTTAAAAGAGTTACTAGGCTTATCAAAGAGTTTAGAGTCTCTTACTATTATGAATTTCTTTTCATATCCAAAGGGTGGTATTTCTATTTCATTTATTAATTCATCTACAGATTCTAAGTTATCTATAGTAACATAATTTAGGCCTAAAGATAGCGGAGCATTAAAACTTTCAAATTCTAATTTAACTTCTTCTAATCTTTTATTTACTAAATATCTTTCTTCTCCATATATTAAATATATCATTACTACCCTTATATTTGTTTTATTTTGTTATTTATTTTCTTTTGTTTTTTACTATATAGGATTTATTGTTTTTATTTTAAACCATTAAGTAGACTACCATTAGAATGTGCATGGCATATTGCTATAGCCATGGCATCTGTTATATCATCCAATTTAGGTATAGTTTTTAAACTTAATAGTCTTTGTGTCATTTCTTGTACTTGCTTCTTTTCTGCTCTACCATAGCCTGTTACAGCTTGCTTTACTTGTAGTGGAGTATATTCTTTTATATTTAAGTTCTCCTGTTTTAATTTAAGTAATATTACCCCTCTAGCTTCTGCTACTTCTATTGCTGTTTTTGTATTTTTATTAAAATATAATGTTTCAACAGCTGCATCTGTTGGTTCATATTCTTGTATTATTTTATTAAGTTCTTCATATATTGTACAAAGTCTTTTATTAAACTCTGAGTTTGGTTTAGTTAAAATAGCATCTGCTGTAATTAGTTTAAAACTATTATTATTATATTCTATTACTGAATACCCAACTATTCCAAATCCTGGATCTATTCCTAATATTCTCATTGTTTCCTTTATTTTGTTTCTAAGTTTTATTATGTTATTGTTTTGTTTATTGTT
>CAZCCM010000033.1:7059-9149 GCA_964497325.1 uncultured Lachnospiraceae bacterium
TTTATATTTTTATCTTTAGTTACCAGTAACTATTCTAGTAATTGCTGCAATGCTCCATGCTTGGAAAGGTGCACCCTTTGCATAGAATGGGAAGATTGAGTCAGTAAGTTCTGACACTCCTTGCATTCCTGGTTTAATATATATTTCTTTAGAGTACATTTTAGTAATGCCTTTAATATATTCTTCTAGCTTTTTATTCATTTCTGGTTGTTCTTTTGTTACATTCTTTAATGCATCATAGTATAACTGATTTAACCATTGCCATGATATTCCTTGATGATATGATCTATCTCTTTGTTCAGGGCCTCCTTCATATATTCTAGTGTACCCTGGCTCCCCTCTTGCAAGAGATTTTACAGCAAATTTATTTAATAGTTTATCTTCTACTGTATTGATTATTTCTTTAGCTAATCTTGAATCTAAATCAATGACTGGAAAAGTTGTTGATAGTGCAAATAGTTGGTTTGGTCTTATTTTATCATCATGTGTTAAGTCTTTTAGGCCACCTTTTTTACTTTCAAATTCATTTGCAAATGATTCTTTGCATTGTCTTGCATATTTATTATATTTATTTACATCTTCAGTTATTCCTAATAACTGAGAATATTTTACAAATACTATAAGGGCATTATACCAAAGAGCATTTATTTCTACTGCCTTACCATTTCTTGGTGTTATTACTTCGTTCCCTATTTTTGCATCCATCCATGTGCTTTGTATGTTTTCTCTTCCAATAGATAGTAGTCCGTCTGAATCAATATATATATTGTTTCCAAAATAGTCTGTACCTTCTATGTATTTATCTAATATATGTTTCATATGTGGATACATTTCTTTTATGAAATCATAGTCCAAATATCGATTTGTGTAACGAACTAATAGTTCAAAGAATAATAGTGAAGCATCTGCTGAGTTATAATATGGTGTTCCTTCATATTCATCATATGAGTTAGGAATAAGTCCTTCTCTAATGTCTTTAGTTAAGAATCTGAATAGTTCTTTTGCTTCTTCTTTTCTATTAGTAGCTAAAAGTATTCCTTCCATTGCAAGTAAAGAATCTCTACCCCAATCTATAAACCATGGATAACCTGCAATTATACTAGTTAGACCATGATGTTTTATAACGAACTTATCTGTTCCAATTATTAAGTCTTCTATGAATTCATTACCACCTGTTTTATATGTCTCAGATAAATTTGCATTTTTTATTATATTTTCTAATCTATTTTCCTCTGTTTGAAATGCATTATTTGCTCTTGTAAATAATTCCTCTTTAAATGTATCTATATTATATTTTTTATTATTTTCATTAGTCTCTTCTTCAGTTTCTAATGTAGCTGATATTACAACTTCTTTTTTTTCTCTAGAAGGTATATTAATTACAAAAGAACCTGGAACAGAATGATCTTCAAAACAAGGAAAGCCTCTTTCTTCTTCAACTGAATATTTCATGCCTATAAACTTATTATCATGATATGAATCATAACTTCCTTCAGATACTTCTATTCTTAAAGGAAAGTCTTTTCTGTTTTTTATAATATACACAATATTGTTATGGCTTAATTGATATTCATCCACCCATACATTTGAATCTACTGTGTGAAAATTTCTAAAATTTAATATTGGTGTTAAAAGCATTTTTGCTTCATAATTCGTATTATTATCTATAATATATTTTATGTATACTCTGTTCTTATATCTTTCCATTACTATTTGTTTTGTTATATTAACATCTAAATCAGGTAATACATATTCAAATTCAGGATAATATTTTTGTCTAAAAACATTAAGATAATCTGTGTTATCATCTTTAAAACCGTCAAATTCATTATTTGATAAGGTATATTTTTTATTATTTAATTCTATTGAATCATCAATCTTTGATAATACAACATGTCTTTGTGCTGGAGGCATAAGTGCAGCTACTAAAAGGCCATGATATTTTCTAGTATTGCATAATGATAGTGATGATGATGCATATGAACCTGAACCGTTTGAAATTAACCACTCTTTTTCATAAGAATATTTAGGTCCAAGATTTAATTTAAAGACTTCCATAAATCTTCTCCTTTATCGTTTGTATATTATAT
>CAZCCM010000034.1:0-5123 GCA_964497325.1 uncultured Lachnospiraceae bacterium
GAATACAGAATGGGGAGCAGTAGCATATTTAAGTATGAGTAAGTATGGAAAGAATAGTAGAGTATGGAATAATTCATATTATAATAATACTGCAAACTATTCACCAATAACAGGGCTTGCAGGGAATCATGAGTATACATCAGTAACAAGTACCGAAACAATGCATCAATATAATACAGAAATAGGCAAAAATGCAAGTACAACAGGCAATGTATATGGTGTGTATGATATGGCAGGAGGAGCAAATGAATATACAGCAGGCTACTTAAGTGAAGTATCACCAAAAACATATTATAGAGAGCTTGCAGAAGCAGAAGATAAATATAAAGACAAATATGCCGGAACAAGTTCAGATAGAAATGAAAATTATACAGCAAATTCAGATAAATATGGAGATGCAGTATATGAGACTTCTTCGTCAGGGAGTGGGACGGGTAGCTGGAATGATTCTTATTCTTACTTTCCTAGTTCTAGCTATCCAGGCTTTGTTCGTGGCGGTCGTGCTAACGTTGGAAGCAGCGCTGGTGTTTTTGCGTTCGTCAGCAACAGTGGCACGAGCAGCATGAGCATCAGTTTCCGCCCGGCTCTTGTTTTTGACCAATAATCCTTAATCCTAAGAGCATTGAAAATTGTAGAATAAGGAAGGCTTGTGTGCACCGGAACATGAAAAAAGAAAAAAGAAATGCACACGAGCAAAGTTTTTTGCATGATGCAAAGCAGGTGCAAAAAATTAAAAAGATATTAATATATAATATACAAATGAAGGAGATAATAATGTACGTTTTTAATACAATTACAATTAGGCCTAAATTGCCAGAAAAAATAGAGAGATTGGAAGAAATTTCTAACAATTTATGGTGGAGTTGGAATATAGAATTTTTAAGAGTTTTAAGAGATATAGATAAAGATGTATGGAAGGCTTGTGATAAAAACCCTATAAAGTTCTTAAAAAATGTTCCACAAGAAAAATTAGAAGAAGCGGCATTGAATGAAGATTTTCTTCAGAAATATAATGAAGTTGTAGAATACTATGACTCATATATTAATTCTAAAAGCACATATTTTTCTAAAAAATATCCAAATAATAAGAATGATGTAATTGCATATTTTTCAGCAGAATATGGATTAGATGAAACTATTCCAATATATTCTGGCGGGTTGGGAATATTATCTGGAGATCATTTAAAGTCAGCCAGTGATTTAGGATTACCTTTAGTTGGAGTAGGACTTCTATATAAAGAAGGATATTTTAACCAAAAAATAACAGTTAAAGGAGAGCAGTTATCAGAATATCAAGAAATTGATATTAATAATATGCCAATATACCCTGTTAAAAATGATAAAAATGAAGATATGATAATAAGTGTTGAAATAGCAGGGAAAGAAGTCTTTATAAAAATCTGGGAAATAACAGTTGGTAGAATAAAGTTATACTTGTTAGATACAGATTTAGAAAGAAATCCTAAAGAATTTCAAGATTTAACAAAAAAATTATATGGTGGTGGACAGGAAACCAGAATAGCACAAGAAATTGTATTAGGAATAGGTGGAGTAAGAGCTCTTAAAGCTTTAGGAATAAATCCTAAGCTATATCATATGAATGAAGGTCATTCAAGTTTTCTAGTTATAGAATTAATAAAAAATATTATGATAGAAAAAGAAGTATCTTATGATGTTGCTAAGGAGATAGCTTTTTCAATGCTAGCATTTACAACTCATACACCGGTACCAGCTGGAAACGATATTTTTGATGTAGAATTAGTATCAAAATTTTTAGTAAATAAATGGAAAGAAATAGGATTAACAGAAGCAGAATTTTTATCAATGGGAATGACTCCAAATGATAATATTAAAAAAAGATTTAATATGGCTGTTTTAGCATTAAAATATGCAGGAAAAAAGAATGGAGTTAGTAAACTACATGGAAAAGTTTCAAGAGAAATATTTTCTGAAGTATGGCCAAATACTTTTGATGATGAGTCACCTATAACTCATGTTACAAATGGAATTCACACTTGTACATGGCTTTCACCAAAATTTAAAACATTATTTAATGAATATTTTCCTCCATATTGGCAAGAAAGAGTTCATGACCATGATGTTTGGGCTAATGTAGAAAATATTCCTGATGAAAAAATTTGGAATATACATAAGGCAAGAAAAATAAGTATGCAATATGAAATTAGAAATAATATAAAAAATAGATTCATATCAGGTGGGTTTAGCTATAATGAAGTAAGTGATATGTTAAAATTTTTAGATCCAAATGTATTAACAATAGGATTTGCTAGAAGATTTGCTACATATAAAAGAGCAGCATTAATATTTAAAGACATAGAGAGATTAACCCAAATACTAAATGATGAGAAAAGACCAGTTCAAATTGTTTTTGCAGGGAAAGCACATCCTGCAGATGGAGCTGGACAAGAGGTTATTAAATATATACATGAAATGTCTTTAATGCCACAATTTAAAGGAAAAATATTCCTTTTAGAAAATTATAATATAGCTGTATCAAGATATTTAATATCAGGAGTTGATGTATGGTTAAATAATCCAAGAAGACCAATGGAAGCAAGTGGAACAAGTGGTGAAAAAACAGCATTAAATGGAATACCTAATTTTTCAGTATCAGACGGATGGTGGGAAGAAGCATATAATGGAAAAAATGGTTGGTTAATTGGTTCAGACAAAAATTATGAAATACAAGAAGAACAGGATGTAGTTGATAGTAACAGTATATATAATATTTTAGAATCAGAAATAATACCAAAATTTTACAATAGAGATGAGAAGGGTATACCTAAAGAATGGTTAAAAGTTATGAAGAATTCTATTCAAACTATTGGACCAGAATATTCTACTTCTAGAATGATTGTTGATTATTTAAATGTAATATATATGCCTTTAATAGATTTGCATAATAGGGAATTTACAGAATTAGAAAATGTATTTTCGTTTATTGATTGGAAGAAAAATGCATATAAAGAATGGGATAAAATAAAAATACAGCAGAAAAACAATGTTGACAAAATCACATTAGATGCAGGCAATGAATTAAAAGTTTCTGTAAAAGTAGATTTTGGGAGAGTTGACCCTAAATATGCTGAAGTTCAGGCATATGTTATAAGAGTTGATGAACATAATGATTTAGATTTAGAAAAAGTTGTAGTACTTGAAAAAACAGGTGAAGAATCAGGTTGGCCTATATATCAAGGCAGAATTGTTTTAAAAGAAGGCGGTAATTTCGCATATACATTTAGAGTTGTTCCAAAGCATAAAATGTTATTAGATTCTGCTAATATGGATTTATATAAATGGCTAAAGAAGTAAATCAACAAAATAAAATGAATTAAAAGTAAAACAAAAACTATTAAAGGGCTATAATGAGTGGGAAAAAAGTAAATACTATAATAGGAATAGTAATAATTTTAATGGCAATATATATGATTATATTGCCTATTAATATTAATAATTCAGATATTGATTATAATAAGTATGAAAATTCTTTTATAAATATATTAAAAATTAGTAATTATGTTTTGATATGTTTTATGTCTCTTGTTTCTATGGTTTTTGCTATTGCAAATAAAAAAGATGATGGTTTAAGAAATTCATATCTTATATTACCCTTATCAATATTGGCTCTTATATCATCATTACAAATTTTTCCTATAATTGCGTTTATATCTGGAATTTTAGTTATATATTTTACATATAAGAAAAATTATGTTTCTATTGATTCATATTTTTTATTTTCTTTATTTGTAATAATAGCATTATTAATAATAGCAATAATAACATCAACATTTTTTATTACTAAAATTTCAAAATTTATTCAAACAGAGACAGAAAAAAATATTGGAATTATTCAATATGATGAAAAGTTTTTTCAATATATTACTCCTTTAGAAGGAGAAGAACCATATATTAATTTAAATGTTAAAAAAGATGGTGAGAAAGTATATGGATATATTGATAATAAAGGTAATACTAAAATACCTTTTGAATATGATTTTGCTACCCCTTTTTATAAAATAAATGCATATGATAAAGAGTTTGCCATTGCTGCTGTAACTAAGAATGAAGTTACAGAAGTTATATTAAAAAATAAAAGAGTTGTTATGTCATATATTTCTGAATATGAAACATATGACTATGTTCAAAAAATACAAGAATTTGAAGATATATTAAAAAAAGAATTTAATGAAAAAGAAGCAGTAACTGAAATTTCTATAAAGTCATCTAATATTGTAGCTAAAGAAGTAAGTCCGGAAGAAAAGAATCAAGACTATACTTATAAATATCAATTAAATGATAAAAAAGATATTTTAATATATGAATCTGAAGTAGGAAATCCTACAAAATATGTTATGAGAAATAGGAAGGCTCCATATGCTGAAATGAAGTTAGAAACAAGTAATTTAATATATGATAAAGACTATTTATATACTTTTAACAATAATACTATTCCTTTTTATGATAGGGATAGAAACGAGCAAGGATGGTTTATGGAAGATGGTGAAAAAATTACTATAACAGGAAATGCTCAAATTATGGACATAGAAGAAGAAAAAATCTTAATAAAAAATCATAGTAAGAATACAGCATATTTTATAGATTATAATTCTAAGGTTATATCTCCTATTTTTAAAGATGTAATTGTAGATGATGATAGATATCTAATTAGGACTATGGCAAATAAGTGGATTGTTACAGACAAAAGCTTTAAAAAAATATTTAATGAAGAATTTGATATTATTAATACAAGCTTAGCTTCTGAAGGTATTTATTTGTTAGCTAATATTCCAGAAAAATTATCATTTAATGAATATAACTATGTTGAAATACAATACATGGTAGTAACAAGAAAAGGACATGTAATTCTTACAAAAACAGATCAAATTCATAATATTTATTATAAATTTGAAGGTAATAAAAATAATAAGGAAGAATTGGATGCTTTTATAGATGAGTTAAGGAATATTCAATATATTAATGTTGGAGATAAGTTCTATAAGTATGATTAATTTAGAAAATATAGTAAAAACAATGGAAATTTATAGATTAGAGAGATTAATTAAATTATAAAGTTTAATAAAAATGTTGATTACATTCTAAAT
>CAZCCM010000034.1:5223-8487 GCA_964497325.1 uncultured Lachnospiraceae bacterium
ATATATAATATAATCTATTAGGAAAGGAATTTTATTTGAGAGCAGTATATAAAGATGCTTTAGCTGAAGTAGATATGATTTTAAATTATGTTGATGAAGAGTCTTTTTCAAAAATTCCAGAGGCTTATATAAGTTTTATAAAAGATAATAAGTCAGACTATATTGCCAAGATAAATCCTAAAAAAAGCTTAATAGAACAGAAATTATTATATGAGACAAAGGTTGTATTATCTGTATTATATAGAGATTTTTGGTCATCCGAAGAGGAAAGAAAAGACCTTATTAAAAAAGAACAAGAGGAACTTAAAAACATAGAAAAAAATAAAAAAATAAAATATAACTCAGAAGAATTATTTAAAGAAAAAAGAAAAAATACATATCAAATTCAAAATAATAGTAAAAATAATAGTCAAAAAAATACTCAAGTATTAGTGGTTAGAGAAAACTTTTTTGAAAAAATACTTAATAAAATAAAAAAGCTATTTAAGTTAGGAAGTAATTAAAAATGGAAAATTTTAAACAAAGTAATTTAATAATTAATTTAAATAAAAGTGTATATTATTTAGATAATATTAAAGATTTAATAAATCTTGTTTTTGGTGAGAAGTATCTAAAATTAACAAAGGAAGAACAATTTAAAATAAGATATAAACTACTATTTCCATTTTCTATGGAACACAAATATTTAATTGTAGACTCTTATAAGGGTATAATAAAAGATTCAAAGAAAGTAGAAGATAATGTAAATTATGATATAAATAAGAGCTTTTTTATAGATAATGAAGTTACAACTATTTTATCACTATGTAAAATAAATCAGTTACAAATATTAGAAAAAGTGGATGCGGATATTCTTACTAAAGATATGAATAAGGAAAATATAAAAGGTAATTATATTTTGTTAAATAAATTTGTTGATGAATTAATAAAAAACAAATTAAATAGGGTTTAACAAAAGATTAAAAAAGAATTTATTAAATTTAAATCATAAAAAAGATTTATAAATTTAAATATTAAAAAGTTTATTTTAAAAGAAGGAAGAAAAGTGTCAAAAGAAAATATTGATAAATTGAATAGTTTAAGTGATCAAGAAAAAATAGATTATATTGATTCTAATAGAGATTTGACAAATTCAGAAAAAAGGCAAGTAATAGCTTCAATATCGGATGATGATAAAAAAATAGATGTATTTAAAAAATATTCAAGTGAATTAAATCTTTTTGATAAAACCATTATTATAAAATCTTTCTCAAAAGATTTTATAAAATTAGAATATTTAAAAACATTTAAAAGTGAGTTTGAAACTTATACTAAATCACAAATATTAACAGAATTTGATGATGAATTTAGTACCATGGAAAAAAAGAATATTTCTGAAATTTTTAAAGATAAAGTAGTATTATCAGCGTCTTTAGGTGGCATAAATAACCAATTATTTTCAAAAGAAGTAAGAGATATAATAGTAGGACTTAAAAATGAAAAATCAAAGTTTGACTTAATGTTTTTATATAAAGATGATTTATTAAAATCACATACAATAGATATCTTAAATTCTATTGAAGATGATCAAATTAAAATAGATTATTTAACTAATAGTCAAATAGAAATTAATGATATAGATAGATTAGTAATGATATCTACATTTAAAGAGCCAAAATCATTTGAGAGATTAGGCATTGCTTTAGATGATTCATATAGTACGATCTTAAATTTACCATTAGATTTAACTTTTGGAGTTGAAATAGAATCAGAAGGGGAAAAAGCAAATGAATTTGCAATGTTAAAAAAAATTCTTAATGGTTGGAAAACAAAAGATGATATTACTTTGATAAACGGTGTTGAAGTTGTAAGTCCAATTTTACATGATACAGAAACAGATATATCATCTATAGGACAAGTATGTACACTTATGAAAGAATTTGGTTTATATACAACAGAAAGATGTGGTGGACATATTCATTTTGGTGCAGACTTTTTAGGTCAAGATGTTAAGGCTTGGGAAACATTTTTTACAATATATAATGAATGTGAAGAAATTTTTTATAAAATGTCTAATGAAGAGGGTGATGTCCCAAGAAATCAGGTTTTAAATTTTGCAGAACCAAGTAATGCTGTATTTAATTATGCTTTTCAATCTGGAGATATTAAAATTGAAAATCAAAGACATTTTAATAGGGTATTATATAAATTACAAGATTCCAGAGACAGAGGTCTAAACCTTATAAATTTAAGTGAAAGTGGAAAAAATACAATAGAGTTTAGAATGCCAAATGGTAATTTGAAGTCAGAGATAGTAAAAGAAAATATAAAATTGTTTGGGAACTTACTGGATGTTTCTAAAAAAATAGCTGAAGGTTCTAAAGATAAAGAAGATATATTTGAAAGATTAAAGGATAGAGAATTAAGTGAAGCAGATAAAGTAGAAGTATTGTTAGAATTACTTTTTGATAAAGAAGAAGAAAGAAACATATATAGAAAACGTTGGGATTCTATAAAAGACAATGAAATCTTTGATAAATTAAAAGCTTATGATCTTACTTTTAAAAGAGGTGATTATTCTATGAAAAAAGAAATAAAACCTTTAATTGAAGAGACCCGTGTAAAAGATAGGGTAGATTTTGGTGAAGAGTTAAAAAATGAAGTTATGAAAAGTCCTCATAATAACAAAAAAGGAGATTTTGAAAGAGAATAGAACTAAGGTTAAACCTTTATTTGTTTTATCAAAAAAATAATGATTTAATATTGCATTTTAGTAACAAATCGGTTATACTATTAAATAGATGTTTTTAAAAGGAGTTTTGAATGAAAAAACAAGGAAAAAATGAAATTAGCATTTCAAATATAGAAGAATCTCTTAAAAAATATAATGAAGAAAATGGAAATTCAGATAAAATTAATAAAACTATAGAAAAATTAAAATCTGATGTAGATTGTTATGTAAATCATAAAACTGAAGAATCAACAGATAAAGAAAATAACAAAGGTAATAAAGATAGCAAAAACAACAAAGATTCTAGAGAATTATAATTTAAATCATTGTAATTTTCGTGTAAACAATAATAAAGAAGAAGACATAAGATATGTCTTTTTTTGTTAAAAAAAAGTATAAACAATAAATATAAATATAGAATAAACTAAAAGATATTTTAAGAAATATTTCTAAAGAAAAAAATATACTTGTTTTTTTTAGACAACTAAAATAAAAAAGCTGGAGCTTTAGGGAAACACGAAATGTAACAAAAAAGAAATATAAAAAACTTAAAA
>CAZCCM010000035.1:0-7796 GCA_964497325.1 uncultured Lachnospiraceae bacterium
GGTGTTTTAATTTCCTTATATCCTGATTTAAAATGTAAATCTTTCCAGAAATCTTCTAATTCATTTTTTATAACCATACCATTTGGAAGATATATAGGCATTCCAGGAGCTTCTTCAGAAATATGGAATAACTTCATTTCTTTTCCAATTTTTCTATGATTTCTTTTCATTGCCTCTTCTAGCATTGCTAAATGTTCATCTAGCATTGATTTTTTAGGGAATGAAATTCCATAAATTCTTTGCATTGAAATATTGTTTTCATCACCCTTCCAATAAACTGCAGAAGTAGAAAGTAATTTAAAAGCTTTAACAGCTCCAGTTCTTGGTAAATGAGGTCCTCTACATAGGTCAACAAAGTCCCCTTGTCTATATATTGATATTGTTTCACTATCTTCAAGTTCATTAATTAATTCAACTTTTAGTGGTTCATTTAAACTCTTAAATAACTTTACAGCCTCTTCTCTGCTTATCTCTTCTCTTATTTCTTCATAATTTTCTTTTACTATGTTTTTCATTTCATTTTCAATTGCTATTAAATCACTTGGTTCAAATGGTTTATCTATTTTAAAGTCATAATAGAAACCTTGCTCAATTGCGGGCCCTATTCCTAATTGTACATTTGGATATAGTTTCTTAACAGCTTGTGCTAATATATGTGTTGAAGTATGCCAAAAAGTTGCTTTTGGCACTTCCATTGTTTTTCCTTCTTCTAATTTTATTTTAAACATTTTATCCTCTTCTCTATGCTCTTGGGTGAGCACTTTTATATTCTTCTGCTATATCATCTTTTAAAAATTGTAAATAAACTTTCGTTGATGATATATCTACATGCCCCATCATATTTTGTATAGCATTTATATCAGCTCCATTTTGGAGCAAATGGGTGGCAAAAGAATGTCTTAAAACATATGGTGTTATATCTTTGTCAATATTTGCCTTTTCCTTATAATATTTAATAATTTTCCAAAAACCTTGTCTACTAAGTTGACATCCATTTATGTTAACAAATAATAAACTTTCATCATCATCCTTGATTAAAAAAGGTCTTGCCTCTTCTAAATATGTCTTTAAAGCTTCTACAGAAATTTTTCCTAAAGGTATAACTCTTTTTCCAAACTCATTACCACAAACAACATATTCATCATTTAAATTAATATCTTTAACAGTTAAGTTTGTAATTTCAGACACTTTCATTCCAGTAGCATAAGCAATTTCTAACATAGCTTTATCCCTTACACCCTTTAAACTTTTATTGTCAGGTTCAGATAAAAATGTTTCTATTTCTTTTGTTGTTAAAACATTAGGTATAGACTTTTTTACTCTTGGTAACTTAATATCATCTGCTGGATCTTTTTTTATTAAAGAATTTTTAAATAAGAAATTATAAAAAGAACGAAGTGTGGCTGCTTGTCTAGCAACAGTTGCTTCTTTATTATTAATTTCAGTCATTTTTTTTAAATATTCTTCAATATCTTTTTTTTCAACATTTTTTACATCTAAATTATTATCTTTTAAATATTTACTAAATTTTTTTAAATCTCTATTATATGCCATAATAGTATTCTTTGATAATTTTTTGAGACTTAAATATTCTATATATTCACTAATTAAACCTTCCATTTTTATCCCTTTACTTTACATAATCATATAACAATAATACACGATATTTGTATTTTTGTAAATTAAAAATAGCAAGTTTATTGCTATTTTTATATTTTATTTTACTTTATGTCTCATTAATATTGTCTATACTATACTATACTTTTTTCTTTATTTTATATTCTAGACCCTATTCTTTTGTTTATTTATTTCTTTATCTTTAACTCCATACTTTGACAATTTAGCTTTTTTATATAACATATATGATCCCATTCCCGCAATAACAATTATAGGTATCATAAAGAATAAGTATGTTAAAGCTTTATGTAAAACCACCTTTGAACTTTCATATTTATATGGTGACACTATTAAGCCTTTCTTAATATCTAACATCTTTTCTTTCAATGGATGTAAAGAAGTAAATGAGTTTTTAGCTAATCTTAAATTATCACTTTGTAAAATAAGCTCATTTTCTATTAAATTTTTAAGAACTAAGTCTGTCATAAAAAGATAATTTGAATAAATTACTGCAGTAGATTTTACATTATCTGCAATTTCTTTTTCTGAAGTCGTACCTAATACAAAAATCTCAGGAAATGCATCTTCAGGTAAATCATCACTTAGTAAATCTTCTTCAGTAACATCATCTTTTTTAAATATTGCTTTATCAGAAGTTAATACACTATTTGTAAGAGTTACATTCTTTTTTTCTAATTCCTCTTCAGAATCTAAATCAATCTTTGTTGGAAGTGGGAAAAATGGTGCTGTTCCTTCAAATTCCATATCCTTAGTTATCTCATTACTGTTTGTAGGTATTGGTAACAAAATATTGTTATAATTCATAACTGATTCTGACCTTTGTAAAATAGAAAATCTATATCCATCTTTATATTCTATTACGGTTCCTACAGGAAGAGATACACCATATGAAGATAATAGTTTTTCTAATCTTGGTTGTGCTTTTTCTTCAACAAAAGTTGCAGCTATAACAAAATTTCCTCCTCTACCTTGGAATTCTATCAATTTATTATATTCTGTCTTATCTAAGTCTTTCATTGGTCCTATAATTGCTATAGTCTTTATTGATTCAGGAATTTCTTCCTTTTTTAAGTCTAATTCTATAGAAACTATTCCATAAGATCTTAATTCTGTATATAAATTTATTAGTTCTTCTCCAATTTTAGACCCCTCTAAACCTGTTAAAAATGCAACACTAGGTGTTTTATCTGTTTCTCCATTTAAAACAGATATTATTGAGTTCATCAATTTTTCTTCAAAAAGAGAATATTGCTTATATGTGTCTTTATTTATTAAACTTGCATCAAAATTTAAATCAAAGAATGAAAAAGCCATCTCTTCTCTATTAGAAGCATTAACTATAACTGTACCATAATAATTTGTTTCTTCATTCTCTTCATTCTCCTCAGTACTATCTTCTGTATCCGATAATTCTGTTTTTTTAACTGTAACTAAACTATTTAATTTAGTTACTTGGTTTAAAATTTCTGTAACTTGTGTATAATCAAGCCTACTATCAATTGTAATCTCTATAGGTTCATTAATACTTTTTATAAGATTTTTTGATTCTTTTGATAATTTGTACATATGTGAATATGTCCAATCAAAGTTATGTAAATTATCATTATTTACTACTACATTAACAAACATTATTAATGCAATATAAAAAGCAACTACTACAGAAACTATAAGAATAAAGTTTTTAGTAGATACTACTTTTCTTTGTTTTTTTGTAATATCTTTTTTATTTATCTTTTTTTTAGTTTCAGTTTTAATCTCATTTTTTTCTTTGTTTATGTCTTTTTTATCTGTCTTTTTATCTACTTTTTTGTCTGTCTTTTTATTATCTACTTTTTTTTCAGTTTTATTATTATCTTTTTTATTTACTTGTTTATCTATCTTTTCTTTTTTTTCTTCTTTTATTTTTTCTTTATCTTTTATTTCTTCTTTATCTTTATTCATATTTTTCTCCTTACACAATATTTCTTTTTTTATTTAGAATCATTGTTGATACTAATATAAAAACTATAATCAAACAAACAAGCATAAGAGTTATTCCTAAAGGTAATAACCCCTGCAAGTAAGGTAAAAATAATGTTTGTGCTAAAGATGTAAATATTGACATAAATATCATTAGTAATCCTTGTAAAACAATTGATACTATTAAAGCTATTATTGGATTTTTAAATAAAGTATACATAAATGTATTAAAAGAAGCCGATAGTAATATGTTTAAAAACATTAATGCATAAATAGATAATACCATGGCTGAGGCTTTAAATATTGTTAGAAACAATATTATATTAACTAATAAGATTAGTAGTAAAGGTACTACAAAAATAGTAGATATAGCCAGAATTTTTGCTAGTACTATTTTATAACTTGGTAAAATTGATACATATAAATGTGTATCAACTCTCTTACCTTTCTGTACCTTATATGTTAAAAACATTAACATTGGAATTAAGCTAATAATCCAAGGTGTTAAATTATACATAGGCAATTCATAATTTATAACATTTGTGTAATATGAACTTTTTAAAAAGATTCTATTTGAAAATAAAATACTATAAATTATTATTAATAACATAAGGAATATATATGTTAAAGTACTATTTAAATATGTTTTAATTTCTTTTTTATATATTGATTTCATTCTTTTCTCCTTTTTCTTTTGTACTTTCTAAAAATAATGTCTTTAAATCTTTATTTTCTTTTTTAAGATCTTTAATATATTTATCAGACACAATTTTTCCTTTATTTATTATTATAACCCTCTCACATATTTCTTCAAGGTTTTCAACAGAATGTGTTGCAATAATTGTAGTAAATTTAGATTTATTATTTTTTATATAATTTAAAACATTTTCTACATCAGCTATATCTAAGCCTATAAAAGGTTCGTCTAATAATATTATTTTAGAACTTCCTATATATGCTCCAGCAATTGCAAGCTTTTTATTTTCAGATTTTGATAAATTCCCAACTAAAGTATTTTTAACATTTTGTAAAGAAAAATCTTCTATTATTTTATTTACTACAATTTCTTGTTCTTCTTTATTTCTTATATTAGTTAGAAATTTTAAATATTCTTCAACAAGCATGTCGTCATATAATGGTGTTTCAGACATATATCCAATCTTTCTTCTAGTATCAAAAATATCTTCAAAAATATCTTTATCATCAATTAAGATATTTCCTGTATTAGGCCTTTTTAGTCCTATAATCATATCTAAAAGAACAGTCTTTCCACTAGAATTCTTGCCCAATATAGCTACAATTTCTCCCTCATTTATTTTACAATTTATGTCCTCAAATATTGTAACTTTTCCTTCCTTTTTAGATAAATTTTGAAGTTCTATCATTTCTTTCCTCCTTTTGCAATTAAAGCCTTAATCTTCAAATTTGCATTTTTAAACATTTTTTCATGTTCTGTTTCAATATTTTTATTAAATATATCTATTTTATCAATATCCTCTGTTGATTTAATTATTTCAAAACCTTCCGATTCTAAGTATTCTTTTGTATCATTAAATAAATCTAAATCATCAGTTTTAAAATATATTTCTCCATCATTTGATAAAAAATCTTTATATTTTTTTAATTTAGTTCCATGTGTCAATCTTCTTTTATTATGTTTTACTCTTGGCCAAGGATTACAAAAATTTATATAAATCCTATTAATTTTATCTTTATCTCCAAGCATTTTATCTATATAATCAACATTTTGCCTTACTAAAAAAATATTTTCTTTTTCCAAGTTTTTTTCTTTATATATATTTATTATTTTCCTATTAGCAATGCCTAACATTGCTTCTACCATATCTACTGCTATATAATTAATGTTTGGGTTTTCACTTGCTAATTCAGCAATAAATCCACCTTTCCCTGTACCGCAATTCAATATGAATTGGATTATTATTTCCAAATTTAAGTTTCCATTTGTTTTTAAATTCTATAGGTTCATGTATATATATCGATGATTCACTTAACTCATCTTTAGCCCATTTTTTTCTTCTAATTCTCATCTACTTTTTTCTTAAAAGAAATTTTATTTTCTTCACCATTTTTTAATCTTTTTATATTTTCTCTATGTTTAAAAATTACCAATGATGCTATTATTAAAGCTGTAATAACAAAAGAAATTGTTGGACCACTAATTATATTTGAATTTGTTAAAAACATTGATAAAACAAAATATAGTAAAACTCCTGAAATTGAACCTAATGAAACATATTTTGATAAAGCCATAATTAACAATGCAAATATTAAAACTATAAGTGCTATTTCCCAATTTAACACAAGAATAACTCCTAAACCTGTGGCAATTCCCTTCCCTCCTACAAATTTATAATATATTGAAAACATATGTCCTAAAATTACAGATACTGCTGCAATTTGTGGCAACAAAAAGCCACTTGTCATTCCTGTCCAATTAGCTAAAAAAACAGCTAATAATACAGGTATTGCTCCTTTTAATATGTCAAAAACAAGAGTTAATATTGCAGGCAATACTCCAGCCGTTCTTAATACGTTTGTAGTTCCAGGATTCTTACTACCATGTTCTTTTGGATCAATTCCTTTTAATTTCTTGCTAAAAAATGTAGCAAAAGAAATGCTTCCAAATAAATATGATGTCAAGGCTACTATTATTATTCCAATTATGTCGTTCATACTTCCTCCATTATTTTTTTATTATTTTTTATTATATATTTCTATTGTTTATTTCTTTTTTTCTATATATTAATTATTCTTTTATTAATTATTATCTCTTCTTTTCTCTTTTTCTCTAATTATTAATCTTACAGGAGTTCCTTCTAAATCAAAAGCTTTTCTTAAATTGTTTATTAAATATCTTTGATATGTAAAATGAAATAATTTTTTATCATTAACAAACAATAATATTGTTGGTGGTTTAGTAGAAACTTGAGTTGAATAATATATTTTTAATTTTCTTCCTTTACTTGTAGGCGGATTATTTGTAGCCATTGCATCAAAAATAATATTATTTAGAACTGAAGTAGAGATTTTTAAAGAATTAGCCTCTTTTACTTTATTTATTAAATCAAATAATTTTTCTACTCTAAGGCCTGTTAATGCAGAAATAAATACTATTGGTGCATATGAGGCATATTGTAATTGACTTCTTATTTTTTCATAATAAGCATCATATTCTTTTTCTTTATTTTCAATTAAATCCCATTTATTTACTACAATTATTATACCCTTACCAGCATCATGAGCTTTCCCTAATATTTTAGTATCTTGTTCTGTTACCCCATTTACAGCATCAATTACCACTATACAAACATCTGATCTTTCAATTGCTTGAAAAGATCTAATAATACTATATTTCTCTATTTCTTCATTAATACTTTTTCTTTTTCTAATACCTGCTGTATCAATAAATATATAATTTCCATACTTATTTACAAATGTTGTATCTATTGCATCTCTTGTTGTACCTGCTACAGAAGAAACAACATTTCTGCTTTCGCCTATTAACTTATTTATTAAAGAAGACTTACCAACATTTGGTTGTCCTATTATTGATACCTTTGTTTTATTATCTTCTTCAATAGACTCTATTTTAGGCAGTTTATCAACTATAGCATCTAATAAATCACCAATTCCTCGTCCAGCTTCAGCTGACACTGGATGTAAATCTAATCCTAAAGAATAATATCCATATATTTCTGGATCATCTTTTTTATATTGATCATATTTATTAATAACTAATAAAACTTCTTTATTTGATTTCCTAAGAATTCTTATTACTTCTTCATCTTCCTTCATTATTCCAGTTTGAAAATCCACAACAAATAAAACTAAATCAGCTAAATCTATAGCAGTATTAACTTGTGTTCTTATTTCATTTGTTATCTCATCTTTAGATTCATCTAAACCTGCAGTATCAACTAAATCAAATACAACACCATTCCATTCAGTTTCTCTATATATCCTATCTCGTGTAACTCCTGGAGTATTAGCTACTATAGATAATCTTTCACCTATTATTCTATTAAACAATCTGGATTTACCGACATTAGGTCTTCCTACAATTGCAACTATTGGCTTCATTCTTTCTCTTTTCAATATTAATTTCTATTTGTCTTCTTTTATTTTATATCATTTTTTTTAACTTTACAAGCAGACTTTTAAGAGGTTATTTAAAATAT
>CAZCCM010000036.1:0-3904 GCA_964497325.1 uncultured Lachnospiraceae bacterium
ATCTAAAACTGTAGATGAATCACCTGATTCCTTTGCAGATGATGATACTGACATTTTAAACAACGATGAAACTTCTATAGATCCAATCAAGTATAATACTGGGTTGCATAAAAAAAGTAAAAATATTAAGAAATAATATTAAAAAATAATATATATATAATTAAACTATTAAATGAATCTTTTAATATTTAAAGTTAAATATTAAATTTAAATAAATATACTAATTTTCTATACTAGTTATATACTAAATAAACATACTAAATAAATATACTAAATTTAATTAATGATAAAGCAAAAAAGCTCCTAACTTAATAGGAGCTTTTAATATTATAAACTATATCTTCTATATTTTAAACTTACTTTATTTTTCTCTTGCTAATATTACTAATCTATCTTTTGCTGCATTTGTACAGGTTGATAGGGATATTTCTCTTGTTCCATATGTATCTCTTACCATATATTTAGAATCAGAAGGTTTTAATACCATTTTTTGGTAGATTATATATTCTATTTCAACACCTCTTAAATCTTTTACATATACAGAATCACCAATTTCAAGAATATTATTCCTTGAAAAAAACATCCAATTTCTCCAATTATGACCTTGAAGAGTTGTGTTTCCTTCTTCGTTTAATCCATTATCTGTTGCTAACATACCTATTCCTTCTTCTAATGCTTTTTCACCAGCTGGTGAATAAATTGGATACTTTATATCAGTCTTTGGAATATTAATTGTACCAACAGTTTTAAGAGGAAATAAGGTATCTGAATCACTACCAACATATGAACTTTCTTGATTCTCATCAATATTTTCTTTTTTTACAAGTTCTTCATACTCCGCAAGAGTTAATGTAGGTATATTTTTATCAAATTCATCTATTTCATTTAATGCTTTTTCATTTATTTTTTTATTTTTAAAATAGTTAAAAGTATAATAAGCTAAAGTACCTACTACAAATACAATTATAACTACTAAAACAAAAGTTATTATTTTAGACATTTTATTCTTCATAATTTTATTTATTCTCCTGTTTGAGGATTATGTTTTGCAAATATTACTATTCTGTGTATAGCATTATCTGTACAAGTTGAAAGAGTAATTTCAGTAGCTCCATTTGTATTTCTTTGGACAAAAGATTTATCATTTTCTCCAACTTCTTTTATATCATATACATCATATTTTAATTCTTTTTTGCTAATTTCATCTTTTATATATATTGGATCTCCAACTTTAATTTTATAGTTATTTGCAAAAAATTGCTCATTTTTATAGTTATGACCACTTATCGTAGTGTTCCCAATATTATTAAGACCTGTCGTTGTTTGCTCTTGAACAACTGACACTTCCAATGATTTATTAGACATTGTTTTCAATATAGGATAATTAATATTAGTTTTTGGAATTCTAATATCTCCTACAACTTCAAATCCTTTATAATATCTTTTTTTACTGCCTTGTTTAGTTCCAATTAGTGAATCATCTATTATTATAGGATCACCTGTCCCTCCTTCAATATCTGTATCACCAGGACCCTGTCCAATACCTACTCTATCAGATTGATTTCTATTTTCTTTTTCAGCTCTTCTAGCTTTAGATAAGTCTATTATTTTCTTTAAACCAAATCCTAATAATATCAATATTACAATTGTAATTGATGCAACTAAAAGAATAGTTAAAGTTTTATTTAACTTGTCTTTTTTGGTAAAAAAGTTTTCATTATCTATTTTTTTAGATTCAGGTACTTTTTCTTTTAATATTTCTTCAGGCATTACTAATTCTTTTTCCTGTGTCGAAAGTTTATCTTCTGGTTTAATTTCTTCTCCATCCAAGCTAACCTTAGGTATATTTCCTAATTCATTTTTCATATTAATCCTCCATATTTAATTATACACTACTTCATTATTTCTTCAAACTCTTCTGATTCTACTTTTTCTTTTTCTAATAATATTCCTGCTGTTTTTTCTAATTTAGATTTGTTCTCAAATAATATTTTATATGCTAATTTATATGCTTCATCAATAATATCTTTAACTTCTTTATCTATAACTGAAGCTGTATGCTCACTTAAGGCCTTATGTGTACTTATATCTCTACCTAAAAATACTTCTTCATCATTTGATCCATAATTTATTGTTCCTACAATGTCACTCATTCCATATTTTGTTACCATGTCTCTTGCTATCTTTGTAGCTCTCTCAATATCATTACTTGCACCTGTAGAAATATCTTCAAACTGAATATGTTCAGCAACTCTTCCTCCTAAAAGAGAAACTATCGTTTCTTTCATTTCTTGTTTTGACATAAAAGATTTATCTTCAGTTGACTTATACATAGTATAGCCACCTGCCATTCCTCTAGGTACTATAGATATTTGATGAACTTTTTCTTGTGTTGGTAAGAAATATGAAACTACAGCATGTCCTGCTTCATGGAAAGCTACTAAAGTTTTTTCTTTATCTGTCATAACCTTTGATTTTTTTTCTGGTCCCATGCTAACCTTAATCATAGCTTCTTCAACATCATACATATTTATAACATCTTTATTTTCTCTAGCAGCCAAAAGTGCTGCTTCATTTAATAAGTTTTCTAAATCAGAACCTGCAAAACCTGATGTGTTTTTAGCTATTATAGATAAATCAACATCATCTGCAAATTTCTTCTTTTCACTATGTACTTTTAATATTTCTTCTCTTGCTTTAATATCTGGCATTGAAACAACAATTCTTCTATCAAATCTTCCAGCTCTAAGCAATGCATGATCTAAAACATCTGGTCTATTTGTAGCTGCTAAAACTATAACTCCTTCATTTGTACTAAATCCATCCATTTCAACTAAAAGTTGATTTAATGTTTGTTCTCTCTCATCATGTCCACCACCTAAACCTGCACCTCTTTGCCTTCCAACAGCATCAATTTCATCAATAAAGATTATACATGGTGCATTCTTTTTTGCTTCATCAAATAAATCTCTTACTCTAGAAGCTCCTACTCCAACAAACATCTCTACAAAATCAGATCCAGATATTATATAAAAAGGAACTTCTGCTTCACCTGCAACTGCTTTTGCAAGCAATGTTTTACCTGTTCCTGGTCTACCTACTAATAAAACACCCTTTGGTATTCTTGCTCCCATATCTATATATTTTTTAGGATTTTTAAGAAAATCCACTATTTCTTCTAATTCTTCTTTTTCTTCCTCGACTCCAGCAACATCTTTAAATGTTACCTTTACTTTGTTTTTTTCATCAAATCTTCTTGCTTTTGATTTTGAAAAATTATTTTTAGCCTGATTAGCAGCATTATCAACTCCCCTTAAAGTGCCGGTAAACATCATTATTATAAATGCAGGCATAAGTATAACTGCAAATAACATTAAGATTGGAATCCCTTTATTTATAACTATAGACATTGTACTTTCTTTTTCTTGTAATAATTTAACTTGTCCTGCGTTTATTTCATCAGATATTTCATTTAAAAAAACTTGTTTATCTGGTATATTTACAGAATTTATATTTTTTTCACCAATATATTTAAATTCTACTTTATCAGAATCATATCCCATGTTTATTTCTTCAATCTTCTCTTCTTTAATCGCCTGAATAAATTCTGTATAATTAATTTCTTTTTCTTGTGAAATTATTATAGCATTAGCAATAAATATTACTGCTAAAATAATTGCTATCCATAATATCATTGTTCCTATTTTGTTTTTCAAGATACCCTCCACGTTAACTTTTATTTCTAATTGTATTTTATTTAATGAAATATTTTTTTTCAATATTTCATGTATAATGTATTAAAAAAGAAATATACAAACCATATTATATATGTTTTCAAATACCTAACTTCATTATATTAAATTTAACTTTATTACCTTCATTAACTCAATTAACTCAATTAATT
>CAZCCM010000036.1:4004-7533 GCA_964497325.1 uncultured Lachnospiraceae bacterium
CTTTTTTCTTTTTTACTTACCTTATTAGGCTTTTTCTTTTCTTCCTTGACAATTTCCTCTCTTTGTTTCTTAATATTTTTAATATTAACCTCGTTGTCTATAGGAATTAAATTAAGAAAGTATACTGCTCCAAAACCTAATGAAGCAATTATTAGGAAGTATATAGAATACATTATAACATCTACTCTATAATTAGCTTCTGGATTCGTTGTGATTCCAGAAACACTTACATCTTCATATTTTTCTTTAAGCATTATATCAATAAAGTCTCTTTCGTCTGCAACAATTGAATCACTTTTAACTCTAAATTCAGTACCAAAAGAACCTACTGCTTCTACTTCAATTTTTTTATTAATTTTTAATTCTTCTTTGAATGACTTTAGTAAATAGCTCTTCAATTCTCTAGCATCGGTTCCTTCAGTCACTCCAACAGTTACCGTATCATATTCACCTCTTATTGATGTTCCAGTAAAAATTAAATTTAAAATTGATACTGTAGCCAATAATGTAACTACTACTATAATTTGTTTTAGATATTGTTTTAATATTTTTTTCATATTTCCCTACCTTAAAATGTTTTTGGCAAAAATTGCATTGTGTATAATTAGGAGAATTTCTCCAAGACATATCATTTGTCCAAACGAATTTAAATTTGTTTCTTTTGAAAAAGCTAATAGTAATCCAGCTATCAAAATTATTATTGTATTTTTAGTAATTAAAAATAAATTTTTACCTACATTAGGTTCACCTTTATATTTCAGATCTTTTAATACATATAAAGTAAAAATGGATTCAATCAAATAGATAGTCATAATAGCTACAATTAAAGGTATTGTTATTGATATATTTGTATATTTAAATATTGTCAATAGAACTATTAAAAACACAAAAGACATATACCAAGCTAGCACACCATTACCTTTGTATAATACTATTGAAACAATTAGTAATGTAAAAATTATTACTGCAGCTATTGAAATTAGTATAATAATATTTGTTCTATCCATTGGAGAAACTAGTCTTGTTTCTTTGAATATCTCATATTTTATAGGTTCACTTCCAACTCTTATTATACTTGATAATTCTTCTGCTTCATCCATAGCTTCTAATAAATCTTCTTCTGTCATTTTTGATGTTTCACTTGATATTGGAATTGTTAATGTTCCACTAGGAATTACATCTTCAAAAGCGCCTAGAGAAATTGGATCTCCATTAACAGTTATATAAAGTATGGCTGTTTCTGTAGTATCTAATTCAGTATCATTTTCTTTTGCCTCTTTTTCTAATTTTTCTTTTTCTGTTTCTGTTAACTCTTTTTCTCTTTTAACATATTTACCAGTTATATCTGTTAATATTTTTTTACCCTCTTCATTAAATTGAAACTCTAAAACTATTCCAGCTGTTTGATGTTGATATGGTGTAATTTTCTTTATATGCTCATTACTTATGTATACTTTTCCTGTTTTAAAGTCCATTATAGAAAACTCACCTCTAGTTTCTATAACTCTTTTTACCTTTTCAAGTTTTTTAGATTCACTTTCATTTACATCAGAAAATCTTAAAACAATACTACCATCCTCTTCATCTGTTTTTATATCAAAATCTTCAACTCCAGTTTTCTTTAATCTTTCTAAAATAAGTGCTTGAGAAATTTTATAGTTTTCTTTTGTTAATATATCTTCCCCATTAACAGGCACATTTTTAGTAAGAAGTTTTAAGTTTTTAAATTCTTCGTCAGGTGTAAATTCTCTATCATTCAACTCTAAAGGACCATCTTTAGCTTCAATTCCGATTTCTTGTCCTCTATCATATGGTGCTTTTCTTAATATATTACCATCTTTGTCTGTAATAAACTTTGTAGAAACTTCTTTGTCAACAGGTTTTATAATTAATTCTCTGGTACTAGAAAATGCTCCACCAGTTTTATATTCATAATTTTCAAAAAATCTTTTATCATAAGTAATATAACTTAAGAAAATTGCTACTAACATAACAATGCTTAAGATAAGTGTAAAAATTGTTTTTATTATTCTTTTGCTCATTTTTTCCTCATTCTTTATTTTTTAATTAGTATTTGTACTACTTGTGTTATTATTTGTATTATTATTACTATTTGGATTTGTATTATTAGTATTACTACTTGTGTTATTATTTATATTGTTATTTGTGGTACTATTATTATCTGTACTATTATTTGTACTAGTATTATTGGTATTACTATCTGTATTATTGTTTGTATTAGTACTACTACTTGTATTGTTATTAGTATTATTGTTTGTACCAGTATTATTAGTATTACTATCTGTACTGTTATTTGTATTATTACTACTACTTGTATTATTATTGTTGTTTATATTATTTTCTGTACTATTATTTGTATTAGTATTGTTATTTGTATTGTTGTTAGTATTATTATCCGTATTAGTATTGTTATTTATATTATTATCTATATTCAAATCATTTTCTTCTTGAACAGGTTCTTGTTTTTTTAATTCATATTTAGAATTATTTGCATCAACACCAATAGCATAGTATTTTTCAACTCCATCTTTTACTAATTTATATATTCTCTTAAATGCACTTTGATATGCATATGGATAACTACCTCCTCTAATTTTTGAATCAGAACTAATTATATAATAAACATATTCACCCGTCGCTAAACTAGACTTTACAATTAACCCACCATAACCGGTACTGTCAGGAACTATTAAAGTACTTTCTCCTTCAGGGATTTTATTTGTACTTGTTACAAATCCTTCTTTTTCTAATAATGCCATTTTAACATTAAGAATTGAACTATCTCTTTGATTATCCATTTTCGTTAATTCTACATAACCTCTATCTGTCAATTCTTTAATTTGTTCTTCTGTAAAATCAACTTTGCCTTCATTTCTTAATGTTAACAGTTGAGGCTTTTTATATCCTATATCAGAATATCCTTTTATATTTGAACCATATATTTTCCCAGGATTATCTAAATCAAAAATATACCATCTATTGTCTTTTTTTGCAGGAATTAAACTACCAAAAAATATTTTCCCATTACTATTATCAAAAAAGATAGAAGTATCTAAACCAATAACATCATATTCTAAATGTACTACTTGTTTAGCTTCTTCTTTACCTGATGCTTTTATAATGCCTAATTTTCCTTGTGCATTTTTTACTTGATATAGATCTAAATCTGGAAAATATGCTTCTATGTCTTCATACAGTCCTGGCTTTATAATGTCTACAGCTTCAGCAACATTTATTAAACCAAATCCATTTTGATTATTAATTACAAATATTGTTTTATTTGTTTGCATATATCTAATATCTTTATATGATTCACTTATCTGTGTTGTAAATATACCATTTTCATAAATATGAACACCATAAACTGGATTTGTTGGAGTTGTAGTTGCTATAAAATAGCCATCCAAAATAGCTCTTCTATTTTGGTAATTAGGGTTTAAACTTAAATTACCTTTAGTTAATACTGAAGCATAATATTTTTCTAAATACTCAACAGAATATAATTTTA
>CAZCCM010000037.1:0-1827 GCA_964497325.1 uncultured Lachnospiraceae bacterium
TTAGTTAATACTGAAGCATAATATTTTTCTAAATACTCAACAGAATATAATTTTATTGAATTTTCTACAGTTTTTATTTGAACATTAAACACATATTTTATATCATCAAATGGAATATATTGTTTATCATTTGAATCTAAAAATTCTTTAGATAACAAAAATTCTTCTGTTGATCTTTTTTTGTTATCAATTTCTTGTCTTTCAATTGTCACTTCAAGGCCTGAATTAACTTTTTTTTCTTCTTCCTCAGTTAAAATTCTTTTTCCATTAAAATCATATTGATAATAGTTGTTATCAATTAAAATTATTTTAGAAAAATTTTTAGATCCTTTACTAAATTGCACTACCTCATAAGGGGATTTTAAATGAAAATAACCAGGTACTTGATTAACAGTCCCATCAGGAAGATATTCTCCTTTATTGTATGTAAAAGAAGGAAATAATCTAGTCAGCTCTGATAAATCAACATAAGATTCACCTTCAATATCATAGATTAATTTTTCATATGATGCTTCTTTATCATTTAGAAAGATTTTATTTGTTTTTGAATCTAAAATCTTTAAGCCTATTAAAAGAATTACTAAAAGAACTAAAAAAACTCCTAATAAAATTAGACTTATTTTTAATGTCTTTTCTCTCTTTGCTCTAACTTCTTGTATTTCTTTCATAATACTTTTCTCCTCTATCACTCTTTATATTGTGCATAAAACTCATTTTTAAAGTCTAAAAACCTATCATTTTCTATTTCTATTCTAATCTTTTCAACTAGTTTAGTCAAGAAATTTAAGTTGTGAATTGATAATAATTGATCAGCTAAAGTTTCATTAGATTTTATTAAATGTCTTATATATGCACGGGTATAATTCTTGCAAGTATAACATTCACAATCATCTTCAATTGGAGTAAAATCTCTTTCAAATTCTTTATTTCTAATTGTTAATGTACCATATTTTGTCATGGCTTGCCCATGTCTTCCAATCCTTGTTGGATGTACACAGTCGCACATATCTATTCCTCTTTGAAACGATTCAATTAAATACTTTGCTGTTCCAACTCCCATATTATATCTCGGTTTATTTTCTGGTAAAAACTTTATTGTATGTTCTAACATTTCATTCATTAATTCTAATGGTTCACCTACAGAAAGTCCTCCTATGCTATATCCATCAAAATTTAAAGCTACCAAATCCTTTGCAGATTTTTCTCTTAAATCCTTATACATTCCACCTTGTACTATTCCAAATAAGGCTTGTTCACTATTTTTATGTGCATCTTGCCCTCTTTTAGCCCACCTTGTTGTTCTATCTGTAGAATTCTTTGCATAATCATAATCTGAAGGATATGGTATGCATTCATCAAAAGACATTATTATATCTGCTCCTAAATCATTTTGTATTTGTATTGCTTTTTCAGGAGTAAAATATAGTTTTGAACCATCTAAATGTGATTTAAATTCTACTCCATCTTCACTTATTTTTCTATTTGTTTTTAATGAAAAAACTTGAAATCCTCCACTATCAGTTAAAATAGGTTTGTTCCAATTCATAAATTTATGTAGTCCACCAGCCTCTTTAATTAATTTCTCACCAGGTCTTAAATGCAAGTGATAAGTATTAGATAATATTATTTCTGCACCCAAAGCCTCTAAATCTTCTGGTCTTAATCCTTTTACTGTAGCTAATGTTCCTACAGGCATAAATACAGGTGTTTCAATATCTCCATTCGGAGTATGAATTACTCCTCTCCTTGCTCCAGATTGTTTGCAAACATGTTTTAATTCAAAACTAAAATTATTATTCATTATTTTCCTTTTTATATTATTTTATT
>CAZCCM010000037.1:1927-7518 GCA_964497325.1 uncultured Lachnospiraceae bacterium
AACTTTTTTCTTATTATTTAAAATATAAACATTGCATCGCCAAAACTAAATACTCTATACTTTTCTTTCATAGCTACTTCATATGCTTTTAGAATGTCTTCTTTATTATATAATGCTGAAACTAACATTAACAGTGTAGATTTAGGTAAATGGAAATTAGTTAGTAATGCATCAATACATTTAAACTTATATCCTGGATATATAAACAGATTAGTATCTCCTTCAGTTTCTTTTATCATACCATTAATATCTGCAATTGATTCTAACACTCTACAAGAAGTTGTTCCTACAGCTATTATCCTTCTATTTTCTTTTTTTGCTTTATTTATGATGTCAGCATTTTCTTTTGTTACTCTAAAATGTTCTATATGCATTATATGATCATTTATATCATCAACTTTAACTGGTCTAAATGTTCCTATTCCTACATCTAATGTTACATATGCAATATCTATTCCTTTTTCTTTTAATTCTTTTAATAATTCTTCAGTAAAATGCAAACCTGCTGTTGGAGCAGCTGCAGATCCTTCAACTTTTGCATACACTGTATTATATAAAGATTTATCTTCTAATTCTTTTGTTATATACGGAGGTAATGGCATTAATCCTATTTTATCTAATATTTCATTAAATATACCATTATACTTAAACTTTATTTTTCTTGTACCTGATTCAAGTATTTCTAATATTTCACATTCTAATATTGATTCTTCTTTATTTGGAAAAAATAATTTATGATCTACTCTTATTTTATTGCCAGGTCTTACCATTGCTTCCCATATATCTTTTTCTAATTCTTTTAAAAGCAAAATTTCAACATTTGCCCCTGTTTCTTTTTGCCCATATATTCGTGCAGGTATTACCTTTGTATTATTTAATACTAAAGTATCTCCTGGTTTTAAATATTCAATTATATCTTTAAATTTTTTATGTTCAATAGTATTTTTATTCCTATTTAAAATCATAAGTCTAGATTCATCTCTCTTTTCACAAGGACTTTGTGCTATTAGAGATTCATCTAGATTATATGTAAATTCATCTGCTCTCACTTATTGTTTCCTTCTTCTTTTTTTATTATATAATATTCTTCTTTTAGTCTACTTTTATTTTGATTTCTCTTATGATATTATATCAATAGAGTTAAGTATTATCAATTTAAATTAGGAGGAAAATATGGCAAATATTTTAGCTATAATATCTGAGTATAATCCATTTCACAATGGACATAAGCTACATGTAGAACGATCTAAGGAGCTTACAGGGGCAGATTATGTAATCGCAATTACTTCTGGTAATTTTATGCAAAGAGGTGAACCTGCTATTATAGATAAATTTTTGAGAACTGAAATGGCTTTAAAAAATGGTATTGATTTAGTTATTGAACTACCTACTGTTTTTGCTACTTCAACAGCAGAAGTTTTTGCTACTGGTGCTATGAGGATTGTTAAAGAATTAGGTATAGTAAATTATGTCTCATTTGGTAGTGAATGTGGTGACATTCAAAAATTAAACGCATTAGCAGATTTATTTAATGAAGAACCTTCTGACTTTGTTGATTTATTGCAATTAGAAATGCAAACAGGAATTTCTTATCCTAAAGCTCTAGAGAATGCTACTAAAGCATATTTTAATGACAAGTCTATGGGGAAAACACTAGCTTCTCCAAACAACACTTTAGGTATAGAATATTTAAAGGCTATTAAAAAATTAAATCTTAAAGTTACTCCTGTTACTATAAAAAGAGATTATTCAAAAGAAGAAGAGAATCTAGATAATATAAGGACTGGACTTACATCTGGTACAAATATTAGAAAATTAATATTAAATGATAGAAGATATAATTTTACTCTTCCATATGAATCATTTGAAATTTTAGAAAAAGCTAAAAATAACAATCTTTTAGTTAATGGTCTTAAAGATTTTGAAGATATATTAATATATAAAATAAGAGAATTATCTACTGAAGTTCTTAAAGAATATCCAGATGTAATTGAAGGTTTAGAAAATAGAATTAAAGAAGCGTCTCTTATATCTACTAATTATGAAGAATTAATTTCTAATATAAAATCTAAAAGATATACAGAAGCTAGGCTTAAAAGAATTTTAACCCATATATTATTAGATATTACTAAAGAAGATATAGAACTTGCTCGTAAAACTAGACCATATATTAGAGTCTTAGGTTTTAATGAAAAAGGTAGAGCAATCCTTTCTACTTTAAAGAAATCAACAATTAAAAGAACATGCACAGCTGTTAAGGAATTTATTGAATCACATTCTAAAAATAATGATTTAATAAATACCTTTATGAAAGATATTTATGCTACTAATATTTATAACATTCCTTTAAAGAAAAAAGCTAATACTGATTATACAAATAGAATATTAAGTCTAAAATAATAATATATAAATAAAATAATAATTAACACCTAAACAATGACAAATATATCAAAAAATATAATAATCAAAATAATAAAAAATATAACAAAAGCTACTATACTTTATAGTAGCTTTTTTTTTATTGTTAATAATGCATTATATTTCTAGATTATTCTTTTCTTGGTCCTGATATTTTTTTATTTGTTTTATCTTTATTTAGCACCTCTGACATTGTCCCTAAACCAGATAATATTTTAGTTGCCTCAAAAGGTATGAATACTTTGTTTGCTTCCCCTTTTGAAGCTTCTGTTAATGCTTCTAATGCTTTTATTTGAACTAATCTATCAGAAGGATTTGCATTTTCAATTGCTGAATATACTTCTTTAACCCTTAATGCTTCAGCTTGTGCCATTATTCTCATAGCTTCAGATTCTCCTTCTGCTCTTTTTATTTTTGCTTCTTTTTCTGCTTCTGATTCTAATATTGTAGACTCTTTCTTTCCTTCAGCAATTGTAATTGATGCATGTCTCTGTCCTTCTGCTTCTAACTGTAATGCTCTTTTTGTTCTTTCTGCATTCATTTGCTTTTCCATTGATTCTTGAAGTTCTCTTGGTATTTTAATTTCTTTAATTTCAACTTTTTCAATTTTACATCCCCAAGGATCAGTCGCTTCGTCTAATACTAATCTTAATCTGTTATTAATTGCATCTCTTGATGAGAAAGTTTCATCTAATTCCATTTTACCAATAACATCTCTCATAGAAGATACAGCTAAGTTTTCAATTCCCGCTTTTAAAGATTGAATTTCATAAACTGCCATCTCCGGATTTGTTATTTGATAAAACACTACCGTATCAATTGCAATAGTAACATTATCAGCTGTTATAACTGCTTGTGGAGGTATATCCATTATTTGTTTCTTTAATGATATTACAGCTCTTACATTATCTATAAAAGGTACAATTACTGTTAACCCAGCATTTGCTGTTTTATGATATTTTCCTAATCTTTCTATTATATAAACCTCTGATTGATTAACAATCTTTATAGATTTATATGCAATAAAAGCTATTATTGCTAAAATTATTAATCCTACAATCCATTCCATTTTAAATTCTCCTTTTGTCTTGTTTAACTTTACTACTATTAATTTATCATTTGTTTATATTTGTGATATTAAATTTCAGTTTTTCTTTCAACTACTAGTTTTACTCCATCTATACTTTTTATAACAACTACTTGACCTACTTCAATAGTCTCTCCTTCAGTTACAGCAGTCCAAGTGCTTCCTCCTACTTTTACAACTCCAAATTGTAATTTTGAAACTTGCTGTTCAACTACTCCTGTTTCTCCAATTATTGTATCAATATTAAATTTCATTTTTGTGTCTGTTGTTCTAACTCTCTCACTAAATCTCTTAGTAAAAAATAATAATATTATAGAAGATACAACAAAAACTAATACTTGAATTAGAACATTTGAAGTAAAAATGCTTATAACTGTTGTAACTAAAGCTGCTACTGAAAACCAAAATACTAAAAATCCTTTTGTAAAAATCTCAATTATTAAAAGTATTCCAGCCATTATTAGCCACATCCACCAAAACATATTTCACCTCAATATTTCTAACATATTTATTATACCACAAAAAGTAAAAAAAAAGAAGAAATTAATCTTCTTTTTCTTATATTTTCTATTGTTATTTTAACTTATTTATTCTTAAAAAAGATCCAAGGTTCTGGTATTATCCCGTGGTTACTCAATTTTTCATAATCACAAAAACATCCTTCTCCATCAGGCTCAGGTATCATTTCCCATAAATTTGGAGCATTACCCGTTAAATTTTTGTATTCTGCAAAATCACCTTCTTCTTTTATTGCAGAAGCTAATTCTAAATTAGCTTCTCCTATATAAAGCTTATCCATTAAAGTTCCATAACATGAATCTAATTTGTCATCTTATCATTTTTCATAATAATTCCTTTATTTTTATAGTTATTTTATATGTTTTACTAATTATCTGCCTTTCCATTCAGTAACTTTAATATCTTGATATTGAGATAAAACTCTCATATATTGATTATATTCTTCTTCCCATAATTTATTAGGAACTTTATCAAATGCTGAGAATACTTGTTCAGCTTCTTTAACAAATACTAATTGTTCATTAGGCGGTAGTTTTTCATACATTGTAGAGAATCTGTATAATTTATGTAGAGTATCATGTGCTTTTACAAAAGACCAGAAATCTTTTACTTCCATTCCAGCAGATTTTATTTGCATATATGCCATGAATACTAAAAAGAATATAATCATGATTAATATTAAAATTATAATAATTACTATAGCCATATTTTTCCCTTACTATTCATCAGCTAATCTATTTTTATGTCCTTTATCAAATAAGCCTCTGCCTTTTTTACCTAACATTTCTCTTTCTGCTAATCTTCTTTTTTTATCTTTTTCTTTTTGTCTTTTAATTAGTTCTTTTTCTTGTTTCTTTCTTTCTTTTATTATTGCTTTATCTTCTTTCTTAAGCCTCTTATTTGTCTTCTTTTGTTTTTGAGTAGCTTGTGCTATTATTTCTTCTGCAGTTAAAACTCTCTCATAATTTACAACGTTTTTAGAAGTTATATTTTCTCTTTTTTCATACCTAACATCAAATTTAGTATTTATGGTGTCTTTAATTCTGTCATATCTTTCTATAACTTTTTTTTCTTTTCTTAAAATTGGAATAATATCTAAATTTTCTCTTCTCCAAATTAAATGTCTTTCATATGAATTAAAAGGATTTTTTGATAAATCATCATAAAAATAAACTATTTTAAAAGCCTCTTCGTTTATACTTATTGTTAAATTAGTCCAGTTCTTTTTATATTCTTTTAAATATATGTTTTTTAGAATTTTAATTTTATTGTATATTTTAGATAATAACTCTAAATATTCAGCTTCGTTAATACCAAATAATTGTGGTATCTCATAACAATTTATAGGTTCCTCTTTTACTAATGAATTAGGGATATAGTAAAAGAACATTTCTCCTGACATGTTTTTATCAACAGTAGCATATAGAGCTATTTTATTCCACTTTTCTGGAATCATATATATTAATTGTTTTTGAATATCTGAATAAATCTTACTTTCCATTATTAAAATACCCCTATCTTATAATAAGGCTTCTTCCTGTCATCTCTTCTGGTTTTTCTAAGCCCA
>CAZCCM010000038.1:0-1893 GCA_964497325.1 uncultured Lachnospiraceae bacterium
CATTGCTTTACATATTTCAGCATAAGTTGTTGGTTCTTCTGTATTAAATGTTAAGTCAACAACTGAAACATCTACAGTTGGAACTCTTAGTGACATTCCTGTTAGTTTACCTTTTAAATCAGGTATTACTTCACCTACTGCTTTTGCAGCTCCTGTTGTTGCTGGTATTATATTTTGGAAACCAGATCTTCCTGCTCTCCAATCTTTCTTTGACACTCCATCAACTATTTTTTGAGTTGCTGTTACAGAATGAACAGTTGTCATTAATCCTTCTTTTATTCCAAATTTATCATTTAATATTTTAGCAATTGGTGCTAGACAATTTGTTGTACATGATGCATTTGACACTACATTCATCTCAGGTAAATATGTTTCATTATTTACTCCCATAACAAACATTGGTGCATCTTTAGATGGTGCAGATATTATAACCTTCTTAGCACCTGCATCTAAATGTGGTTTACAACCATCAATTGTTGTAAATACACCTGTACATTCTAATACTACATCTGTTCCACATTCTCCCCAAGTTACATTTCCTGGCTCCATCTCTGCAAATATTCTTATTTCTCTACCATTTACGACTAAAGTATTTTCATTTTTAACATAAGCATCAATATTATCATTTCTTCCATGCACTGTGTCATATTTAAGCATATATGCCATATATTCTGCAGATATAAATGGGTCATTGATACAAACAACTTCATGATTTCTCTCAAGTGCTATCTTAAATGCTTGTGCTCCTATACGGCCAAATCCATTAATTCCTATTTTCATTTCTTTCCTCCATAACAAATAATCATTTGTAAATATATTTTACTACTTAAAGTTTATATTATACAAAAGAAAAAATCTATACAATTATATTTTTTTAACACTTTTTTAATAATTCTTTGTATAGATCTTTATATTTTTTTATTCTATTTCTATTTCTATTTATATTTATATTTGCGTATTCTTTCAGTTACTCATTGTTTATGTTTATATGTCTTGCTTAGTTTAAAAAGTTATATTATTTCCAATCCGCATCTATTGATGAATAATTTGTTAATTGAGTACAATTATAGAAACAGTTTGCACCAGTTACTCCTGTTTTGCCCCATAAAACTGGTGCATTTCCTATTAAGCTATGACAGTTATAAAAAGTTTGATTAAAATTTGTTGCATTTGGGCAATTAACAAATAACTCTATTGGAATTCCTGATAAACTTTCGCAAGATTGAAAGGTTTGAGAGAAAGATGTTATATTTGGACAATTAGTAAATAGTGTTACTGGAATACTTTCGGTTAAATTTTTACAATAAGCAAAAGTAGCACTAAACATTGTTAAATCTAGACAATTAGCAAATAAATCTGCTGGAATACTTCCTGTTAAGCTATCGCAATAATAAAAAGTTTGATGAAAGTCTGTTACATTCGGACAATTAGCAAACAGTCCTTCTGGGATACTTCCTATTAAACCTTTACACATATAAAAAGTATAAGCAAAATTTGTTACATTTGGACAATTAGCAAATAATCCTGCTGATATTTTAGTTAAATTACTACTATTACCAAAAGTATTTGAGAAACTTACTACATTTGGACAATTAGCAAACAAAATTCCTGGAATAACACCTGTTAAACCATAACAAACATTAAAAGTATATGCGAAACTTGTTACTTTTGGACAATTAGAAAATAGTCTCGCTGGAATACTTCCTGTTAAGCCTGTACAATATGAAAAAGTATCTGCAAAATTTGTTACATCTGGACAATTTGCAAATAAAGCTTCTGGTATACTTCCTGTTAAGCCTCCACACATGATAAAAGTACTTGCAAAGGAAGTAACGTTCTTAAAACTATTTTTACTAGGTATTTGTATCGTTAAGTCAATACCCTTTATATTGG
>CAZCCM010000038.1:1903-5171 GCA_964497325.1 uncultured Lachnospiraceae bacterium
AGGTTTAACAAAAGAATTAATCGCTTTAAATCTATTCTCTCCCCAATATTTTATTCCTACAATATATGGATTTGAATATCCAGCATTGCCACCGAAAACAGAACCTTCTCCTGATTCTCCATTAATCTGCACTTCATATTCTCCTATAGATGCATATGTCTTTGTTGGATTTATTGCAGGATTTGGATTTTCAAAATTAGTTGGATTATTTATTGCATTCCAATTTATTGTCAATCCCGTTGCATTACTAATTGGTAATGTTACTGTTTGGTTTGCAGCTGTAGTTTTTATTATTAAAGTCATATTTTTTAAATGTTCATTACCTGGAGTATCTGCATCAGGCAGACTCTTTATAGCTTCTGCAATTTTTTTACCTTCAACTGTTCCATCTGCTACACTTATTGTATGTTTATATGAGCCATCACTTTGTTTTCCTAAATATATTGTTCTATATGTTACATCATCATAATCATCATCTGAAGTTATAGCTCCTTCTGCAATCATACGATTAATAAAATCTTCTTGATGTTCACCTTCCTGGTTTCTTGCAAAAGCCACTTCTAATTCAGTATCTCTTACAGCTATTTTATCCATAATATTACCATATCTTCCAGCAACCTTTGTTTCTCGTGCCCTTTCAACAATACCATCTGTTCCTAAAGTTAAAGATATAGTCACAGCTGCTAGAATTAATAATATTATTATTGTTACTACTAATGCTATTAATGTTATTCCTTTTCTATTTTTCATTTCTTACCCCTATATTAATATATAAATTTGCTCTTTATTTTATTTTTTATACTAATTACTTATATTTATTATTCTACTATTTCCAATTATCTAGTATATCATCATAATTACTTAGTCCTTCACAACCTGAAAAACACGAAAATCCATCAACTCCTTCTCTTTCCCATAACTCTGGTGCTGTACCAGTTAAGCCAATACATCCATTAAAAGCAGAATTGAAAATTGTAACTTTATTGCAATTATCAAACAATTCCTCTGGGAAAGGACCTGTCAAACTACTACAACCTCCAAAAACATAACTAAAATCTGTAACATTAGGACAATTAGAAAATAAATTTGGTGGTATAGGGCCTGAAAGTTTTTGACAGAAAAGGAAAAAGAACTGAAAACTTGTAATTTGAGGACAATATGCAAAAAGGTTTTCTGGTATAGGACCTTCCAATTCCGTACAAAATAGAAAAGGAGAAGTAAAACTTTGTGTCTTTATAAAAGAATTTTTTGTTGGAGAAGGTATTGTTCCTTCCATTCTGCATCCAAAACCTCTAAATTCACTAAAACCATTTTCTCCCCATGATTTAAGACCCACAAGATTAGTATTAACATAAAAATCTAGACCTTCATCTTCATCTTCATATCTTCCAAAAATTGTACCAGGTTCACTTTCTCCTCTTATGTGTACCTCATATTCTTTAATTTCATTATATGTATGTGAAGGATAAACTCCTAGATCATAATCTAAAATTTCAAAATTTTCTGAATCTGACTTATAATCCCAATTTATCTTCAATCCATTAGTATTGCTTATAGGTACCTTTACTTCTTCATTAATTCCTGTAGTTCTCATTATTAGTATCATACTTTCTTGATCTACATTCATATCCCCAAAAACACTAGCTGCATATACTATATATTTTGATTGTGGATTTTTAGCTTTCCCAATATATAATGTATAAGTATCTAAATCATACTCATCTTCATCTAAATCTATTAAACCCTGAGCTAATAACCTATTAATAAAATCATTATCACTTTCAGCAATTGGAGTTCCAGTTTTTTTTGCTATTTCAGCATTAGCTTGTCTTTTATAAATTTCATCCATTACAGCACTATATCTTCCTGCAACCTTCGTTTCTCGTGCCCTTTCAACAATGCCATCAGATCCTAAAGTTAAAGATATAGTTACTGTTGCTAATATTAATAATATTATTATTGTTACTACTAATGCTATTAAAGTTATTCCTTTTCTATCTTTCATTTATTACCCCTATATTAATATATAAATTTGCTCTTTATTTTATACTACTACTTATATTTATTGCTTAAATTATATCTTATTGAAATTAAAAAAACTATATTTACTATATTTTTATAGCATCTTTTAACAAAGTTTTAATATTAATGTTTTATTTTTAATATTAATTGTATAATTCTATTAACATCCTCTTTCTTTTAAGTTTTCTATTCTCTAATAGTTTGTAGTATCTGTTCTTTCTGCTTACTAAAGAAGAAGTATTTTTATTAATACTAATAGTTTTACTTAATACTAGTACATCTACGTTTACATATACATTCATATTTGTCTTATTATACTTTTCTTTAATCTTTTTTATTATCTCAAATACAGTTGCACCAGTTGTATAAATATCGTCAACTAATAATATGTTTTTAGTGCTTGAATTTGAGTTTGAGTTTTTCTTTAATTTTAATTTTGAATTTGGTTGTGAATTTAAATTAAATTTCGAATTCAATTTTAAATCTAAATTAATATTTGTATTCACTCTATACACATCTTTAACATTCAAATATCTTTCTTCTCTAGAAGTAGTACTCTGTGTTTTATTTTTCTTAACTTTTTCTATTAAATCAATAACTGGTATTCCAAGAAACATAGATAAATCTTTAGCAAGTACTTTTGATTGATTATATCCTCTATAGTATCTTTCTTTATATTTATCCATTGGAACATAAGTTATATATTCATATTTAGATAAGTCTGATATTAGGTTAGGATAGTTAAATATTGATAAAATAAAGAACTTTGATATCTCTCTATTATCTCTTAATTTAAAGTTTAATATTTCTTTTCTAACTTTTGATATATATCTAGATAAAGATATAATCTTAACTTGATTAATATATGTATAAAATGGTTTTAAGAAGTATGTAAAGTATTTTAAACAATTACTACATATGCCATATGAAGTAGAACTAAACAAACAATATCTACAATTTTGTTGAAATAATGTTAGAAACATAAAATAATATTTTTGTTTATTTAAATCCACTCTAATTAAATTATCTATACTTTCATTATTCTCTCTATTTTTATCTCTGTTATTTTTACTACATTTGTGTTTATTCTTACTTTTATTTCCTTTGTTTTTCATGGATGCATTTTAATGAAGTATATTGTTTTTGTCAAACATAAAAAATAGCCAGATATTCTCTGACTACTTTAGTTTTAGCTTTAGCTTTAATTCTAATATTATATCTAAATATTCTTAAGTATTTCTATATA
>CAZCCM010000038.1:5181-7300 GCA_964497325.1 uncultured Lachnospiraceae bacterium
TATATATTTTTCTATCTCTTCTTCTTTATCTACTCTTTGGAATATTGGTATTCCTTCTTCTATAACTTTAGTGTTTCCTAATTTATTATTATTTTTAAAAATTTCATTCCAATCTTCTATGTTATATTTATCTACAATATTTAATTGTTCTTGTATTTTATCTGAACTATGTTTCATAAATGGTCTAATGCTCACAGATATCTTTCTTAATATTTCAACTAGTGTATACATGATTAAATCTAATTTGTCTTTATCAGATACTCTAGCTTCTACTTTATTTCCTATATTCTTGAATTTGACCCATGGTTCTGTTTTATCTATATATTTGTTTGCTCTGTCTATTATTTCAAATATATTTTGTATACCATCTGCAATATGAACAGTTTCAAAGTTATTAGTTACTTCTTTCATTTTCTCATCTACAAATTCTTGTATTTCTTTAGAAAAAATAAATGTTGTAGAATTAATATTCATTCCCTCATAGTTTTCCATTTCTTTTAAATTTTCATTACTTTTTATATCAGGAATAACTCCATCTAAATATTTATTTAACATTCCTATTGTTCTGTTTAATAAGTTACCTAAATCATTTGCTAAATATGAATTATATTTTTCTATAACTTCATCAATACTTAAAGCTGAATCCTGTGCAAAAGATAGAGAACTTAAAAGTATAAATTTAGTTGCATCAACACCATATCTTTTAACTAATATGTCAGGAAATATTGCATTACCTTTTGACTTACTCATCTTTCCATCTTTAGCCATAAAGAATGCATGTGAATATATTTGTTTTGGTAAATCTATCCCTAACGCCATTAAGAAAATTGGCCAATAAATAGCATGAAAACGAATAATGTCTTTTCCAACTATTTGTAAGTCTGCAGGCCAATATTTATTAAATAATGTTTCATCATCACTCATGTATCCAAGTGAGGTTATATATGATGATAATGCATCTACCCAAACATACATTACATGTTTAGGATCTTTTATAATCTGTATTCCCCAATCAAAACTAGTTCTTGATACACAAAGATCTTCTAAACCTGGTTCTATAAAGTTCTTAAATATTTCATTCTTTCTCGCTAAAGGAACTATAAAGTCTGGTCTATCAATATATAGTTGTTTCAGTCTTTCTTCATATTTTTTCATGTTAAAAAAATATGCTTCTTCTTCAGTCCATACAACATCTCTTCCACACATTGGGCATTTTCCATCTACTAGTTCTAGTTCAGTAAAAAAGGTTTCACATGGTTTACAATACCAACCTTCATATTTGCCTAAATATATGTCATCATTATTCATAAACTTATCAAATATTTTAGCTGCAGCTTCTACATGCCTCTTATCTGTTGTTCTTATAAATTGGTCATAATCTATTTCTAATAACTTCCATAAGTCTTTAAATGTTTTAGCTTCTCTATCTGTATATTCTATTGGAGACATACCAAAACTAGATGCTACTTCTTCTATCTTCTGACCATGTTCATCTGAACCTGTAAGGAGTCTAGTGTCATAGCCTTGCATCTTTTTAAACTTAGCTAAAGTATCTGCTAATATGCTTGTATATGCAGTTCCTATATGTGGCTTCCCACTTGGATAATATATTGGTGTTGTTATGTAATATTTTTTTTTCATGATTTCTCCATTATTGTATTTGTTTTATTATATTTATTGTAATATGTCTAATTGATAATTAAATTTAGTATTTGATAATTCATCTAATGTTTTTTTATCTATTTTTTCAACTTTAGTTAATACTAATTGATCTTCACTTGGTATATTTCTATAAAATACTTTCTTTTCGCTATTATATTCGACTATATCTTCTTTTTCTACTACAGCATTCTTAGCGGTAGAATCATACTTTGTTTCATCATATCCAATAGGTTTTGCTATTATTTCTTTTCCTATAATTAAAATAGTCCATTTTGAATTTTCACCTTCTCCTGTATATGTTAAAGTATAGCTTGGATGTTTTTCTTTTGATGTTGATGATATTTCTTTTTCAATAACATTATTTCCTTCTAAATCATAATCAGTAATAATTTTGCCACTAAATTCTCTTTCTTCTAAAAATTTTATTACTTCTTCTTCACTAAAAGTATTATTTTCT
>CAZCCM010000039.1:0-1612 GCA_964497325.1 uncultured Lachnospiraceae bacterium
ATTTTCTTTTTGTTATATTTAAAGATACTTTTCTTGCTCTTCTATAATATTATTAGTTACTTCAATTTCTCCTAATTTTTCTTTAAATATTCTATCAACTCTTTCTTTTGTTTTTTGTTGAGCTGTCACATCTCCCATATCTGTTATTCTTGAAAATATACTTGAAAAATGCTTAATTATTTCTATTTCTTCACTTGTAATATCTTCATTTTCAACTAATTTAAAGGTCTCTAAAATGTTTTTTTTCTGTCTTTGTGCCTGTAAATTTTTTATAATATTCTTTTTTATTTCTTTATCTATGTTTTCTTCTACTAATTTTTCTTTAACAGTTACTATCTCATCTTCATCAAGTTTTACAGAACAAACTAATTCAGTTCTAATGTCAGCAAACATTTCCTCTCTACAAGCTCTATCTTTTGACTTATCATCCAATCTTATAGATTCATTAAGATAAGATATTGCTTTATCTTTTTCTCCTCTATTTATAGCTATTTTAGCCATTTCATATAAGACATAAGGTTTTAATGTTTCACTATCTAATAATTCTTTAAATTCTTCTATAGCCTTTTCTTCTTCATTTTCTATTAAATATATTTGAGCTAAATATAATTGGACAATCTCTGTTTCTTCTATTTCATAAGCTTTCTCAAAATAATATCTAGATTCTTTAAAGTCATTTAATTTAGAATATATTTCACCTAATTTATAATAAATATCATAATCCCCTTTACCATTAAAGCATCTTAGAGAATCCACTAAGGTTTTTGCAGCTTCTTTATATTGTTCTGCTTCCAAATATATTCTACTTAAAAATAAGTAACCTTCTAAAAAATCTGTTTCTTTAGATAATATAAATAATATAGCATCTCTTGACTCTTCTTTGTTTCCTAAATCATAAAACATTTTAGCTACTTCTAAATATAAAAAGGGATCTGTTTTTAGATTTAGGGCTATAATATATTCTTTTAAGGCTTTTCTAGTACCACCTTCTTCTTTATAAATATCTCCTAATTTTTTATGTATTGAAAATGAATGAGGTTTTTTTTCTAAAAATCTAAACATCCTTTGTTTTGCTAATTGAGTCTTTCCTAATAACAATAAAAAGTTTACTTCAAATATAACTATACCTTCTTTAAGATTATATCCATAATGATTTAAAATTATTATAATAATTGGAATGATTATAGAAATAGAATAAGAAATGAATCTAAATATATTAATCTGAGATTTAGTTAATAAGTAATAGATTAAAAAAATTAGAATTGAAATAGAATTAATAATAAGAAATATTATTTGATTTTTATTTCTTATTTTAATGTTTTTAATAAACAAGTATATAAATAAAGATATACTTATAATTAAAAATATTACTGTTTCTATCATATATATTTCCTTTGTATTCCTTTAATTTTTTACTTTTTTAATTTTTTACTTAATTTCTAATTAATTTTTTGTTTATTTAAAATTTTATTTTAACTTGTTTTTAATAGTCCCTATTATATTTTTGTTCTTACTAGACTTATTAATTCAAATTATATTATTTTTTAACAAATTAAGCAAGAGGATTTTTCCCTTGTAAAAGACAGTATAAATAAAAAAAGAAGGATGTTAA
>CAZCCM010000039.1:1712-3080 GCA_964497325.1 uncultured Lachnospiraceae bacterium
TTATACATTAAATCTAAATAACACAACATCTCCTTCTTGCATTATATAGTCTTTTCCTTCAATCCTTATTTTGCCTTTTTCTTTAGCAACTAACATTGATCCTAATTCTTTTAAAACATTATAAGAAACAATTTCAGCTTTTATAAAACCTCTTTCAATATCGGTATGAATTTTACCTGCAGCTTCTGGTGCTCTCGTATTTTTCTTTATAGTCCAAGCTCTTGTTTCTTCTTCTCCAGATGTTAAAAATGACATTAATCCTAAAAGAGAGTAACTAGATTTGATTAGTTTGTTTAAGCCCGTTTCTTTTAATCCTAATGTTTCAAGCATTTCTCGTTTTTCTTCTTCTGTGTCCAAATTTGATATTTCTTCTTCAATTTTAGCAGAAATTATTATTGCTTCTGTATTCTCTTTTTTCGCTAATTCCTTAACCATCTCAGTGTACTCATTGCCTTGAAAAGAGTTTTCATCAACATTACATAAATATATTAAAGGCTTATTTGTGAGTAAGAATAAGTCATATACCATTTCTTCTTCATCTTCATTTAACCCCATGTTCCTAACAGGAGTACCTTCATTTAATTTTTTTAAAACATTGTTTAAAAATTCTAATTCTAATACATATTTTTTTTCAGCTTTTGCTAGTTTTTCAACTCTCTGAATTCTTTTTTCAATAGTCATTATGTCTGCATATATTAATTCTAAATTTATAATTTCTATATCTCTTAATGGATCAATTTTTCCATCAACATGAATAATATTAGAATTATCAAAACATCTAACTACCTGTACTATAGCATTAACATCTCTAATATGTGATAAAAACTTATTTCCTAATCCTTCTCCATGAGAAGCTCCTTTAACTAAACCTGCAATATCTACAAATTCAATAATAGCTGGAACTATCTTCTTACTCTTATTAATTTTTGCAAGAACATCCAATCTTTCATCAGGAACTGAAACAACTCCTACATTTGGTTCAATTGTAGTAAATGGATAATTTTGCATTTCTACATTAGCTTTTGTTAATGAATTAAACAATGTTGATTTACCTACATTAGGCAAACCTACTATTCCTATTTTCATATTTTCCTCTTATTTTATATTCTATTATTAATATTTATTTAAATTAATATTTATATTATTATTTTTGTTTTTGTTATTGTTTTTGTTACTATATATTGTTATTAAAAAAGAAAAGCTTGAAGCTTTTCTCTTATGGTGAGCCAGGAGGGATTCGAACCCCCGACCTCAGGCTTAGAAGGCATGTGCTCTATCCAGCTGAGCTACTGACCCTTATATCTGTATATATTAGCAGAATTAAAAGATTTTGTCAATAAATAAACTTCTTTATTATTATTGTTTTTC
>CAZCCM010000039.1:3180-5507 GCA_964497325.1 uncultured Lachnospiraceae bacterium
ATATTTTATTGTTATCTTTCATTTCTTATTATTCTGTTTTATCCGATTAAAACAGCAACAAATCTAAGTATAGCATTTGTAAGGTAGGTTAAAAACGGTAATGTTATCCTTGATAATAGACCTGTCCATATAAGTATTAAAAATATTATAGAAATGATATTTTGATTGCTTTCTATCCAATATGTTACTTTTTTTGGTAAAACTAATGCAAAAATAGAAAATCCATCTAATGGAGGAAAAGGTAATAAATTGAAAACAGCTAGTCCTAAATTAACAGAAATCATTGCCAATATAATATTTTGAATTATAATAGCAAAATTGCCTACACCTATAGTAATATTATATTTTAAAAATATTCCATAAACTAAAATTATAATAAAAGCTAATATTATATTCATTAAAGGACCCGCTAATGCTACTATTGCTTCTCCTAACTTTTTATTTTTAATCTTAGTAAAATTATTAGGATTTATCATAACAGGATTACCCCAACCTATTCTTAAAAAGAATAACGAAACTAATCCCATTAAAGAAACATGTTTCAAAGGATTTAATGTAATTCTTCCTTGTCTTCTTGGAGTAGGATCTCCTAATAATTCTGCAGTTTTCGCATGTGCAAATTCATGAAATGTTATAGCCAAAATAAGCGCAGGTAAAGTAAGTACTATAGTTAATATTTCATCTGCCTTCATTGTAAATATAAATAACGCTCCTAAAATTACAATTATTATTGCTATTGTTCTTTTATCCATTTATCCTATCTCCTCTTTATCTTTCTTTTCAACTAAAATATCTCCATATATAATATCTTGTTTTAATGTAACTCTATTTTTACTAGCTAATTCTAAAATACTAATAAAAGCTGTAATTACATCATTCTTAGATCTTTTTTCTAAAGAAAATATTTTACTAAAAATAAAATTATTACTTACTTTTAATTCTTTAAATATCTCTTTAATTTTACTAAAAACAGTTACACTTTCTTTTTCACCTATTACATCCATATCTTTAGTTCTAACATTAAATAAGTATTCTTTTTTTTCTAAAGAAAAATTATATGCTTGAATAAGTTCTTCTTTGTTATATGTTCTATCAAATGTTAAGTTCTTTAATGCCATTTTATCTGGGTTTTTTGTAATTCTTTTAGAATATATTAAATATTTGTTTTTTAATTCTTCTTGTACACTCTTATATTTTTTATACTCTAAAATTCTTAATATTAAATCCTCTTCACTAAGTTGATCATCGTCTTCTAATTGTGGTAGTAATTTTTTAGATTTTAAATACATTAAATCTGAAGCCATAACTAAAAAAGAAGAAGCTATCTCTAAATCCATTTTTTGCATTTGAGACAAATAGTTCATATATTGATTTGCTATTTCACTAATATTTATTTCAGTTATGTCAATTTTTTGTTGGTCTATAAGAAATACTAATAAATCTAAAGGTCCTTCAAAATTATCTATCTTTAAATTATATTTACTTTTTATATTATTAACTTCAGGTTCCATTGTTTCTTCTAAATTTTCCATATTTTAATATTATATTTCATCCAACTCTTCAATAGCAGTTCTGATATTTTCAATTCTATAGCCTTTATTTAATAAATAGGCAATATTTTTTTCAGCTTCTACTTTTTCTCTTTTCTTTAAAAGCTTCTTAGCAGATGTAATTTCATACAAATAAAGTTCTTCTTCATTTGTTAAAATATAATCTCTTATCTTGTTTCTATCAATACCTTTTTCTATTAATTTGTATTCAATCTCTTTTATAGATTGTGTTCTTAATAAACTTGATTCATAAATATATTCTTCAATATATTTATTTTCATCTAAATATTTATCTTCTATTAAAAATTTAATAATTGCATCCATATATTCTTGATTTTCATTAATAAATTTATCACGCACTTCTTTTTCAGTTCTTTTTTTATATAATGAATATTTTAAAACTTTAGAACGCAATTTATCAAATTCTTCGTTTTTTTCTAGCATTATTTATCTTTTTCTACAGCTTTATTGCTATCTTTTTTATCGTCTTTTTTACTCTCTTTTTCTTCTTGTATTTTTTCTCTAACTTTAGTTTCAATTTCTGACATTAATTTTTCGTCGCCTTCCATTAAAGTTTTAATATTTTCTCTTCCTTGACCTAATTTTTCACCATTATAACTAAACCAAGAACCTGCTTTTTCTACGATATCAAATTCAATTGCCATATCTAAAATAGCACTAGATTTTGAAATACCCTTCCCATACATAATGTCAAAAATAGCCTCTTTAAATGGTGGAGCTACTTTATTTTTTACTACTTTAACCCTAGTTCTGTTT
>CAZCCM010000039.1:5517-7112 GCA_964497325.1 uncultured Lachnospiraceae bacterium
AACCATTGCACCATTTTCTTTTAATGTTTCAATTCTTCTTATATCTAATCTAACTGATGAATAGAATTTTAAAGCTCTACCTCCAGGAGTTACTTCTGGATTTCCAAACATTACTCCTATTTTTTCTCTTAATTGATTAATAAATATAATAGTTGAATTTGTTTTGTTTATCATTCCAGCCAATCTTCTTAAAGCCTGAGACATAAGTCTAGCTTGAAGACCAACATGCACATCTCCTATAACTCCATCTATTTCTGCTTTTGGAACTAATGCTGCAACTGAATCAACAACAACTAAATCAATAGCTCCTGATCTTATTAAAGATTCTGCTATATCTAATCCTTGTTCTCCTGTATCTGGTTGAGAAACAATTAAATTATCTATATCTACGCCTAACTCTTTTGCATATCCTGCATCAAGTGCATGTTCCGCATCAATAAACGCAACCTCTCCACCAAGTTTCTGTGCTTCAGCTACTATATGAAGAGAAAGAGTTGTTTTTCCAGATGACTCTGGCCCAAATATTTCTATAATTCTTCCTCTTGGTATTCCTCCTACTCCTAAAGCATAATCTAAAGTTAATGCTCCTGTAGGAATGACTTCAACATTTTCAGCTTCATACTCTCCTAGTCTCATAACAGCACCTTTTCCAAAGTCTTTTTCAATCTTTGACAATGCAGCCTCTAATGCTTTTTGTTTTTCTCCTTTGTTAGTATTTGTTTCTTCTTTTGCCATGTATACATCCTTCCTTTTTTCCCCTTTTAAGCTATTACACTATATTGTATTTTTTTGCTTATTGCAAATATTTTTTAATATATTTTTAATATTTATTGTTTTTCTTAATATTTATTGTTTTTTAAATATTTATTAATTTTATTATTTTCTATACCAATTTTCTATATTGTATAACATATTAAATGAATTAGGTACAGAATCCATATATAATCCTAATGATGATATCAATTCTCTAGTATTTCTATATAATCCTATAAAAGGTATATCTTCAACATATATATTATATATTTTATTATATTTTTCTAAAAATTTAGTTTCATCTTCTTCACTTTCAGATTCTTTTAACAATTCTTGTATTTCACTATGATTGTAATGAAAATAATTGTTTTCATTAAAATATATTCCTAAAGAAGGTGTAAAATCGTTCCTTCTCCCTATGATAGCCATATCATAATTCCTACTTTTTATAACAGAATAATATGAATCATCATTTGTTCTATCAAGATTTGTTTCTATTCCAAAATTATTTAAAGCTTTGGCTATCTTTTCTGCAACTGCTAATTGTGTAGTATTGCTTTCGTTTACTAAAATAGAATAGCTTAGACTCTTATCATTTTCTTTTTCAACCCATTTCCCACTTTTTAATTTATAACCATTTTCATTTAAAATCTTTTTAGCTTCAACTAAATTATATTCCAGCTTATATATTTGAGGATATGTCCAATGTCCAAAATCAGTTGGAAAAGTAGATTTTGTAATACCACTTCCTAATTCAGTTACTATTTTATCTTTATCTAATGCAAGTGAAATTGCTTTTCTAACATTCTTATTTACTACTTTTGTATTAAATGCAAGAAAAT
>CAZCCM010000040.1:0-6067 GCA_964497325.1 uncultured Lachnospiraceae bacterium
ATGGATTTAAATCTAAAAAAATATTAGCTCCTTTTGGTAATTTAATATACTTAATAACTTTATTAATCCAATACGAGGTTGCATTATCTAATTCTAATTTTAAAATAATTTTCCATCTATATTTATTCTGTATTTTTCCTATTTTATATGATTGAGGTTCAAATATTTGTATGTTTTCCTTTATTTTTGTTTTTTCTAACACCTTATATAAATTAGTTATAACTTTTTCAGCATCATTATCAGTATCTGCTATAACTGATATTAAAATTATATCTATAAAGGGAGGATACTTTAATATTTTTCTAATTACAATTTCAGAATCATAAAAATCTCTATAATTTTGTTTTTTTGCTAATTCTATAATATAGTGATCAGGATTATATGTTTGAATAATTGCAGTTCCAGGGTTATTAATATCTCTTCCTGCTCTACCTATTATTTGAACTAATGTTTGAAAAGACATTTCATTTGCCCTATAATTTTCTATATTTAACATATTGTCTGCAAGAATAACTGCTGATAAATTAACATTAGGGAAATCATGGCCTTTGGTAACCATTTGAGTACCTATTAAAACATCAATCTTATCTTTTTTAAATTCTTCTAAAATTGCAAAATGAGATTCTCTTGTCTTAACTGTATCAAAGTCTAATCTAACTGTTGTTAAATTTTTTATTTCATTTTTTAAACTTTCTTCTAGTTGTTGTATTCCAACACCAATTTGTTTTAATTTACCAGTACATTTAGGGCAAGAAGTCGGCACAACAGTAGAATAACCACAATAATGACATTTTAAAAGATTCTCTTGCTTATGATATCTTAAATTAATCTGACATTTAGGACAAGAAACAGTATAACCACAATCCTCACAAATCAACAGTCTTGAATATCCTCTTTTATTTAAAAATATAATACTTTGTTTTCCTTCTCTTTTACTTTCTAATATTTTATTCTTTAGTTCATTAGAAATTAAATTCCTATTTTTTCTTAAATCTACTATTTCTACTTCTGGTAATTTAGCCTTATTTGCACGTGTTTTTAATTCCAATAATTTTATTTTACCTATTTGAGTTTTATAATAAGTTTCAACAGATGGTGTTGCTGAACCTAATAAAAGTACTGCATCTTCAGTTTTAGCAAAATACCTTGCAATTTCTACAGCATGATATCTAGGAATTGTTTCTGATTTATATGACGAATCATGTTCTTCATCGATTACAATAACCCCTATATTTTTAAGCGGCGCAAAAATGGCAGATCTTGTTCCAATAACAATTTTAGCTTCACCTCTTTCGATTCTAATCCATTCTTCAAATCTTTCTCTATCTGTTAATTTACTATGTAATATTGCTAAATTTTCTCCGCCAAATCTAGAAACAAATCTTTTAGTCATTTGTGGTGTTAATGCTATTTCAGGAACTAATATAATAGCTCTTCTACCTATACTTAATGTATATTCTATTATTTGTAAATACACTTCAGTTTTACCTGAACCTGTTATTCCATGTAATAAAAATTCTTTATATTTCTTTTCTTCTATATAAGATTTAACTTCATTGTATGCTTTTTTTTGTTCTGTGGTAAGGATTTTCTTCTCATCTGGTTTTTGTGTTTTTAAAACATATCCCTCTATCTTCTTAGTTTCATATATTCTTTTAATTATTCCATTTTTAATCATTGTATTAATAATATTTATACTACTATCAGTATTTTCTATTAATTCTTTTTCTAAAATTTTTACTTCTAGATTATCTCTATCTCTATTTAAACCTCTAGCATAATCTAAAACTTTTTGTTGTCTATCTGTAATTCGTATATTTCTATTTTCTAAAGTCTTAAATCTTTTAATATGTTTTTCTAAACTGTCTTCTTGCAAATAATTAAATATTATATATTTGTCTTCTAATTCTTTCATAATATTTTCTGAAGACTTTCTATGGCCAGGATTAAGCATTAATTTCATAGCTGAAGATAAATTACAAAAATATCTTTTTGACATTATCTTAGCTAACTTTATTCTAGATTCAGATAATAATTCTCCAGTTAAAACTTCTAAAATATCCTTTGTTGCATATTCAGAATTTTTCATAATATCTAACACAAAAGCATCTCTTTTAGAATTGCCTCTACCAAAAGGAATAAAAACTCTTGATCCTAAAACCACTTTATCTTTTAAATTATGTGGTACTTTATAATCAAAAGTTTTATTTAAATCTAATGTTTTTGTATTTAATATTACTTTTACATACACTTTATTTTACCTTTAGTTTATTTATTACTATTTATTTATTGGTGATACTCCCATTTCATGGTACATTTAATTAATAAATAATATGACTTTTTTATTTTTATTTAAATTTAATTCTATTCAAAATTTTTTTCTTCTTTTATTATAGTTTCTATAATGTTTACTGTTTTTTCTAAATTATTATTATTTACTACATAGTCATACATTGTAAGCATTGACTCTTCATACTCTTGTCTTGAAAGTCTTAAAGTTGCACTTTCATGTGTTTCTCCTCTATCTATTAATCTTTTATACAATTCACCTTTATTTACCTTTAAAAATATTGAAACAGTTTTTAGTTGATTTTTAAATAAATTTATTAATTCTCTTGTACCATTAACATCAATGTCTTTAACTACAGTTTTTCCTTCTTCTACTCTTTTATCTAATTCCTCTTTAGAGGTACCATAATAATTTCCATGATGCATTGAATATTCATAAAGATTTCCTTGATCTATTAAGTTAACAAATTCTTCTTGAGTTACAAAAAAATATCTATCTAAATCATCTTTATTATCTCTGGGTTGTCTTGTTGTATATGATTTTATCGTTACTATATCTGAATTTCTTTTTATTAATTCTTCCTTTATTGTATCTTTCCCTGAACCTGCAACCCCTGATAAAATTATTAACATGTTTCCTCCTTATATGAAAATAGATTTCATTATAATGCAAAATGCTCTATAGTAAAATCTAAGATTTTCATTTTATATTTTATTCAAGTTCTGCAACATTATATACTTTACCTTCAGCTATTTCATGTGCCGCTAATGTCAATGGATGTTGATGTCTAAATATTGTTAATTTTTCACTTCCTTGGTGTATCTCTCTAGCTCTTTTTGCTGCAAGTACTATTAATTCATAAGTATCATTAACTCTTTTTCTTAGCTCCTCTGTATTTGGTTCTGTTATCATAATTTCCTCCCTTTAGATGTATGATTCTCTACTATCTTTTAATATCTCTTTTATATCTGATCTTGATCTCATATATTTTACATATATCATTCGAGAATTTATTACTCCTTTAAATATGTAGTATATTATATAACAAAAAGATAGAATAAGCAAAGAATTACCATTAAATACTGGATGTCCTTCAATCATTTCTGAACATATCAATAAAGGGAACACATAAAATACAATTTCTAACAATAATAAAAATAGTGATTTATCAAAACTATTATATAATTTCTCTGCTAGCAAAATTACTCCAATTACTAATAATCCTTCTATAATTCTTAATGCCCAAATATTTATTATTTCTTCTTGAAAATAGAAAAAAAAGAATACTAAGGTAAGAGCTGCTATAAAAATAGCTTTCCAAAACTCTAATAATTGTGCTTTTGTTCTTGCATCTTTAATTTTAGGTGGAATTGTTATATTTAACTCTTTAACAATTTTTTCTTCTTCTTTAGTAAGTTTTGAATCTACTTTCTTTTCAGGTTTTACTTCCATAATATTAGGTTCTTCTTCTATTCCTTCAGTAACTTTAAACTTATCCATTAAAACCTCCTATACAAAAATTGTATTCTATTTTTATTATTCTTTCAAGTTAAAAAGATTTCTTCTATTTTTTTATTAAATTAACTTAAATAAAAAATATTAAAAGTCTCCAAATAAATATTGTAATAAAGTTAATATGACTATACTTGCTGTTTCTGTTCTTAAAATTCTTTTTCCTAAATTTACAGAATTAGATTTTTCTAAAAGATATTTTCTTTCAAAATCAGAAAATCCTCCTTCAGGTCCTATTACTACAGATATTCTTTTAATATTTTGTTCTTTGTTTTGTCTCTTATCATTCTCTTTATTATTTTCTCTAATTTTTAATTCTTCTAAACTAATATTATGTTCTGAAACTTCTACATCTAAAAATAAATTTAAGTCATATTTTTCAAAATCTACTTCTTTTAAATCTTTTACAATCTGAACTTTAGGTATTAGACTTCTTTTTGATTGTTCTGCTGCTGATTTTGAAATCTTATTCCATCTTTCTACTTTCCTTTCAAAATCTTGTTCCTTTAGTTTAGCTACAGATCTTTCCATAACTATAGGATAAATATTTTTTACTCCTAATTCTGTGGCTTTCTCAATAATATATTCCATTTTATCAAACTTAGGCAATCCCTGATATATATCAATTTGTATTTTTGAATCTATATTTGAAATTTCTTTAATAGGAGAAAACATTAAAGGTTCTATATTTACAATTTTTGCCTCAAATACTTTATTATTTAAATCTACAACTTCTATTAATTCATCAATACCTTTTCTCATTACAAGTAATATATGTTTCTTATCTTCAGTATTTGTAATAGTATATCTCTCTTTTATATTTTCTGAATAAATATCATCTAAATTAATACAACTATCAATAAATATTCTCATATTATGTCCTTTTCTTCTTATTATTTTTTACCTCACCGGTTTATTCTCGGATTATTTTATATTGCTTTTTGGCGGTACTCCCATTTCATGGTACATTTAATTAATAAATAATATGCTATTTTTTATTTTTTATAATATTAGTAATAAAAAAAGAGGATTAATCCTCTTTTATTTCTTATTATAACTCTAATAATTTTTTTGGTTATTACCTTCTGGTAATGCTGGATAATCTATAACTATTCTAATCTTTAAAATATATTGTATTGCTCTAATAAATTGACTGTTCTTAAATTTTTGCCAAATACTAGGTTTTACTTCAAATCTTGTTTGTTCAAAGAAAGCCTCTTGAGGTAACTGTACTTCTTCCTGCATTGGAATTTTTTCTATTTTAGTACTTCCACTACCTCCTCCGCCAAACATGTTTGTATTATCATCACTTCCATCCCCACTTTTAGGAAGACTTGTATTTTTAATTATTTGTTCAATAGGTGTTGGTATATATTTTAGTGCATCAGCTAATTCAATCCCAATAAAACTCAATGCTTTCGAACTATCTTCTATTCTTTCTAAATCAATTTCAACAAAAAGATTTGATTCTAAATTTTGTATATTTGTTTCAATATTATTTAAAGCATCTTTTTGTTCTTCTTCTGTTCTTTTTGCAGAATTAGCTAATACTGTTAATGATTTTGCTACAGATGAATTAAATTTACCTGTATATAGTCCAACTTTATCTATCCAACCATCTTCTTTTTTAGTTACAGTTTCTTTAGCTTCTTCTAAAAGTTTAGCTAATTTAATATTTTCTTCTTTAGAATTCATTAAGTTTTCTAATTTTTTAGTATTTTCTTCAAACTGTGCTGTAGAATATTCTACTAAATCATATGCTAATCTATAAACTGTTATAGGGAATTCTTTTTTGTTTGGATATTCTTTAAAATATGTTGTTATAGATTCTACTAAATCTTTAAAGTATGCATCATCTTCTAATTTTATAATCTGCTTTTTGCTATTTGGATTAATAAGATTCTTAACCTTATCAATATTTGATAAGATTTTTTCTTCAGTTATTACCATTCTTACATTAACTATTCCTGGTTTTTTAAAAAAGAATCCCAATTCACCCTCCTTAGAAGATTTATATATTTATTATATGAATTTTCAACTTTTTTTTCAAGTTTTTTTAAGTTTTTTATATTTCTTTTTTATTACATTTCGTATTTCCCTAAAGCTCCAGCTTTTTTATTTTAGTTGTCTAAAAACAAGTATATTTTTTTCTTTAGAAATATTTCTTAAAATACTTTTAGTTTATTCTATATTTATATTTATTTTTTATACTTTTTTAAACAAAAAAAGACATATCTTATGTCTTCTTCTTTATTATTGTTTACA
>CAZCCM010000041.1:0-1122 GCA_964497325.1 uncultured Lachnospiraceae bacterium
TTACAAATTGAGATAGAAATTTTTGTAAATGTTCTTTAGATACTTTACTAACATAGCCTTCTTTAAACATATTTAAAATATCTTTATCTTTTGGTAATAGTTCTTTATTTTGTTTTTTTGCTTCTTTTTCTATATTCACATAGTACATAAACATTATTTTTAAAATTAATTTATTAAATCCTTTTGCATTATTTAAGTCTAATCCACCCGGTAAATAAAAGAAGTTTTCTTGTATTTTCATATTGTTTGCAAAAATTATAGCTTCATCGTTTTCATCATAATCTGACATCCCCACACCAATTACATACTTTATACTAAAGTATTTTAATGCTTTTCCTAAGCCACCTACTTTATTAACAAGGATGTTACTAATAAATATTACTTCAGTGTTATTAAGAAGACTCTTTTTACCTTCTTTAATTGTATATGTCTTCATTCCTAATTCTTCTCCTAGAATTTCAGCATATTTTTTAGAAAATCCTTCTTTAGGATGGTATATTATAGCTTCAATCATACATTTCCTCTTTCCATAAATTCCTTATATTGTTTAGTATATTCAATCATATGTCCTATCCAAGAGTATAATAAAAATGCTGTAGCTATTACTAAAAGAATCATACTAAAAGTTTCTTTTGCTCCTTTTGTTAAAAATACTAAAATCATACAGATATAGAATACAAAAGTTGATACTTTCCCATACATTACTGCTCCTTCATACTCACGTCCTTTATGCATTAAAAATAGATTAAACAATCCCATACTAAGTTCTTTTAATACAAAAATTACTAAAGTAACAGATGTTAAAGGATAATACTGTACTAATCCTATTAAGATTACTACCTGTGTTAATTTATCCGCTATCGGATCTAATATTTTACCAACTTTAGTAATGTCTCCAAACCTCCTAGCAGCATAACCATCTATAAGGTCTGTTAATCCTGATAATATAATAAATATACCAGCAAATACAAACTCTTTTCTTGCAAAACTTATGTATATAAATGGTATCATTAGTATTCTAAATAATGACAATATATTTGGCATTGTTATTATTCTATCTTCACCTTCTCTTATTTCCATTTTTCACCTCATTTGATAAATAATATTCTATTTAACATTATT
>CAZCCM010000041.1:1222-5793 GCA_964497325.1 uncultured Lachnospiraceae bacterium
TATGCTCTATATATTCTTTATATCTCTTTTCTTAAATACTATAAATGTTGGTATTAACAGTACTAAGAAAGTTATTAGTGTTATTGGTATTGCAATCTTAGGCTCTACAATTTTTGCTAAATAATAATTTTCAGATATAAGTGCATTCCAATCCCAATTTATAGTAGGAATGTATTTAATCCAAGTTTTTGTTGAAAATAATATAAGTTGATTAATAATATTGCATACAAAAATAGATATGATTCCTAAGCTTGTAGCAACTGTTGATGATGTTGTTATTGTAGATAATGCAAAGCTAAGTATTGCATATACTAAGATTTGTGGTAAAGCAAGAGCAAACTCTCTAAACACATAATAGAATAGATTAATACTCTGTATACTTTCTGTTCTAATACTATAAAATACTACTGGATCTGTCATTGTTTTAAAGTCATATAGTATTCCTGAAATTAATATTTGTGCTAAGAAATATACAATAAACATAATAAATGCCATAAAAATTACTGTAATTAGTTTAGCTAATAATATTGTACCTCTTTTGTATGGAACTACTAATAAATTTTTAATAGTTCCCTTACTATATTCTTCTGCTACAATTGTTCCTGCTATTACTGTTATAGCTACTAAAAACAAACTCATATAATTCGGTAAGAATGTAGATAACTGATGATTTCCTGTATTTAGATTATTTATCTCATGTCCTGTTTCTAATACATATGAAGATTCCTCAAGAATCTTTGCATTCCTATAATAATCGCTTTTATCTATATCTTTTGTATTCTCTTCAGGTTTATCATTTATATCAAAATCAATTGTTAATCTATCATATTCAAGTAATGCTTGATTCATATAGTTATCTTGATAATATGGGATATTCTTTTCTTTCCTAATATTTAGTATTTCAATATCATGTTTGGCATATCTAACCTTAGTTTCTAAGTCTGTTATTTGTTGTAAAATTTCTTTATCGTTTGGATTTTTTTTAGCTTTTTCTTTAAGATTAGTAAGTAAGGTATTAGTTACTTCTATAAACTCTTCTTTTTCTTTAAAGCTTCTTTCAGTAAATTCTTCTTCTGTCATTAAAGCATATTCATCAAGTTCATTTTCATATGCTTCTTTTGCTTTTTTGTATTCAACTGACTCTAATATTTTGTTATCACCTTTTGCTGCTTCTAATTCTAATTCAATAACTTTATTTTGTGATGGAAGTAATTCAAATTCAGGCACCATATAATGCAATTTCCATCCTTGACCTGTACCAGATTCTTTTAATCTTTTTGCAAAATTTCTTTGCTCTACTTCATATTTATAGCTTCTCCAATCAGCTTCATCTTCTTGCATGTTTGGAAATCCATTTTTTTCTATTTCAGCCATAATATTTTCTGGTTTATATTCACCATCCTCATCATATAACCAATATTCATCATATTCATAAACAGATGTTGATTTATTAAGATAATTTATTCCTGCAAGTATTATAATTACTACTAAAAATATTATATATGTGCTTTTTTTAGAAAATAGTTTTTTAAATTCATTTATAATTAAATTAATCAATCTTATGCCCTCCTGTTCTATCTATAAAGGCATCTTCTAATGTTATTCTTTCTTTTGTTATTTCATAGATAAGATACTTTTCTTTTGTTACTGCATATATAAGTGCTGGAACATCTTCTTCATTTATTTGAACATAGAAAGATTGTTTATCTCTTTCTTCTAATTTTACTTGTCTTTGCAATACATATTCAAATAGTCTTCTTAGCTTTATGAAATCTTCTATTTCTGATAATTTAAATAAATATTTTTCATTTACTTTAGCTCTTATATGTTCTATTTCGTCAGTCTCTATTATTTCACCTTTGTTTATAATAGCTATTTTAGTACAAAGTGTTTCTATTTCAGATAAGTTATGACTTGCTATCATTATTGCTATATTTTCTTCTCTTGCTAATTTTCTAAGCAAGTTTCTTAATTCTCTTATTCCTTCTGGATCTAATCCATTATTTGGTTCATCCAATACTATTAAATTTGGTTTATGTAATAATGCAATAGCTATTCCTAATCTTTGTCTCATGCCTAAAGAGTAAGTAGATACCTTGTCATCTATCCTATTTTCTAATCCTACTAAATAAACTACTTCTTCTATTCTTTCTTTATTAATGCCTTTATGTAGTCTAGCATTTAATTTTAGGTTCTCATAACCTGTTAAATACATATATGAGTCTGGATTTTCTACTATTGATCCTACTTTTTCTATTGCTTTAGTATATTCTTTTTCTACACTGTACCCATTAATATATATTTCTCCAGATGTTATTGATTGAAGTCCTAATATTAATTTTATTGCTGATGTTTTCCCTGCTCCATTAGGTCCAATGAAACCTAAGATATCACCTTCATTTATATAAAAAGAAACATCTTTTAAAATTTGTTTTTTGCCTATTTTTTTACTTATGTTTTTTACTTCTAATATTTTCTTTTTATCCATATCTTATTTCCTTTCCATCAGCTTTATTCTTTATATTTAATACTTTTTTTATTATTTATTACTCATCTTTATTTTTCTTTTTGTTTAAATTTAAACTTAAACCTTCACTATATTTTTGCACAAACTTTCTATTTTCTTCTTTATTTCTTAATTCTATTGTTGATGATATTAATGATGTTATTGGGATTATTAAAAATACTCCTGACCCACTGATAATTATTTGTATTATTAATAATACTATTTGTTCTGAGTTAAATAAGAAGAATGTATCTTTATAGCTTGCTATAAAGAAAAGAAACATACTAAGAGTGCTTCCGATAAATGCTAAAATTAAAGTGTTTAGTATTTGTTCTATCTTAGTTCTTCCCTCAGATATTCCTAAACAATATAGTTCTTTAAAACTTTTTTTCTCTAAGTTTTCTTCCATTTCTTTTGCTTTTGTTCTTATCACATTAGCTATATGTGATGCTATACTAATAACTGCTCCTAATGTTCCTATAATTATTCCTGCCCATGTAATTTCCATTAAATCTATTTTTAAATCCGGATTATTTAATACAAACAATGTTGATTCTTCTGTTGTTATTCCAGTAATCATAAACATTTGATTTATTAATAATGTTACTCCTGCGATTGCCATTGTCCCTAAAATTACAGATACAACTGATGAGCTTGCTTTTTTATTAAATCCACTAAATAATATTGAGTTTATTACAGTTATGTATGTAATTAATAATGTTGTTGATAAATATATATTTATTCCTGACAATATTGCTGGTATGTATACAAAAAATATTAGCAATACATCAAGTAATATTGTTATAACTGCTTTAAAGCCTTTCCATAGTCCTACTGCTATTGCTAATGCTATAAATAATAATATTGATAATATTATTAAATTTGTTTTATTATAGTCAACAAAGGTATATATTTCAGATCCTTCATTTTTTGTTAATATTACTTTGTCCCCTTCTTTTACTGTATTTTTAAAGATTAAGTCATTGATTACTTGTCTTCCAAAAATAGTAGCATTATTTATTTCATTTGTTTCATTCTTTTCTGTTAGTCTTGCTTCAAAACTTATATCTTTTTTAATATTTTCTTCTTTTATTTCTTCTTCTGATAATTCATTTTCAAATACTGATGTTATTTCAGCTTTAAGATATTTTTTTTCATTATCATTTTCTAAATTATATTTATTGTTTCCAATAATTATAATTAGTATAGTAATTGCTGTTACTATTAAAAAGGTTGTTAATTCTTTAATTCCTGTCTTTATCTTTAGTTCTTTTTCATCTTCTTCCATTTGTTTCTCTTTCTTTGTTTAATTTTAAAAATTTTAAAATTGTTTTTTTTATTTTGCTTTTAATTAATTTTACTATATTAAATGTAAATAAACAATATTTTTTTAAAGTTCTTATTTTACTTTTTTACCAGTTCTTATTTTACTTTTTTAATGGTAAAAAAAGTTAATATTTTAATTAAAAATACTGGAAACCTAAAGTTAGGCTTCCAGTATAAGGTTTTATAAAAATGATTCATATAATATTATTAACTTATCTTCAACAACTAAGATAAGCTCATCGGTAATTGATTGATACAGCTTGTCTATTTCTCTTTTTTCTTTATCTGTTAAAGAAGACATATATGGTTCTAACAAAACTAAACTGCAAATTCCAAACTCTCCATTAAAGATAAGATTAAAAAGAATCAAAATTAAATCTATCTCTAAAAGGGTGTCTTTATCTCTCGTTGAGAGATCAAGCATAAGTGTTGTAGACAACATTTCTATTAGCTTATATTCACTTTCTCTATAAGCTAATAAAATTTCTATTTCTTGATTTCTTGTTAATGCCATTTTTGGCATAATACTTTTTAAAAATGACTTATAAAAAATTTTACCCATTTCTATCCGAATAATATCTAACGACTCTACAATAATTTTTTTATTTCCCTTCATTTCTACTTCCTCCTTAATTTTATCTTACTATATAGTATATAATAAGATTAATATTCTAGGTACCCTATATATTATTATTTTATTGCTCTATAGTCAATTAAAATAATAGCTATTACTCTTATT
>CAZCCM010000042.1:0-5597 GCA_964497325.1 uncultured Lachnospiraceae bacterium
GATATGATGATAAAGCATCTTCTTGGACAGTTTCAATATATTTAGTTGTACCTTGAGATACAGCAAGTATTAGAGCAATTCCCATAATTCCAATACTACCAGCAAAAGCTGTTAATATTGTTCTACCTTTTTTAGAAAATAGATTCTTTAAAGATAACATAAATGCAGTTGCAAAAGACATTGATGTCTTTCCTTTAATTGATTTTTTACCCTCTACTTTTTGTCTTCTTTTTTCTCTAAATTCTTCTCTTTTTTTATCTTTTTTTAATTTTTTCTTTTCTTTTTCAGTAAAATTCTTTTTTGCTTCTTTATTACTTATATCTTTATCTAATTTCTTATTTAATTCTTTATTTAATTCTTTTTCATTAAGATTTTCTATTGTTTCTATAGGAGCAGAATCAGATAAAATTTTTCCATCTAAAATTCTAACAGTTCTAGAAGAATATTTTTCTACTAATGTTGGATTATGAGTAACCATTATAACAAGTCTATCTTTAGATATTTCTTTTAATATTTCCATTACTTGAGTTCCAGTCTTTGTATCTAATGCTCCTGTTGGCTCATCTGCCAATATGATTTCCGGATTATTTACCAATGCTCTTGCAATAGCAACTCTTTGCATTTGTCCACCAGATAATTGATTTGGTTTCTTATTTATTTGGTCTTTCAAACCTACTTTATCTAAAACATCTATTGATCTTTGTACTCTTTCTTTTTTTGAAATTCCAGAAATAGTTAATGCAAGTTCTACATTTTCTAAAATACTTTGATGTGGTATTAAATTATAGCTTTGGAACACAAAACCAACTGAATGATTCCTATAACTATCCCAATCTCTATCTTTAAAATCTTTTGTTGTTTTTCCATTAATTATTAAATCTCCACTAGTATATTTATCTAACCCACCTATAATATTTAACAAAGTTGTCTTACCACAACCTGATGGTCCTAATATTGCAACAAATTCATTTCTTCTAAATTTTAAGTCTATTCCCCTTAATGCTTTTACAACATTATCTCCTGATACATAATTTTTAACTATTTTTTTTAATTCTAACATTTTTCCCTATTCTATTTATTTAATTTTATTTATATTTTTTTATAATCTTTATGTTTGTATATTTTATCTTTTTCTTTATTTTTCTGTATTTATCTGTATTTATCTGTATTTATATTTATATCTATATATTCTCTTTGTTTAATTCCTTTATATTTTAACCTATTAGTTTAACTAATTGATCTGCAAGAAAACTTGAAAACTTCATAAATTGTTCTATTATATAATTATTTGGAATAAGCATCATAACATATGCTGATATTACAAGAAATGGTCCAAATGGAACATATCCATCATCATTGTTTTTACTTCTTCTAATTATTAAGACTGTAATTCCAATAATAGCTGCTAAAATAAATGCTAAAAGAGTTAAGTTTAGAGTCATAGAAAAGCCTAAAATAGTTCCTAATGGACCCATTAACTTTACATCTCCCATTCCCATAGCTTCTTTCCTATAAACTAATTTCCCTATCATTGCTAATGCAAGGAATACACCTCCACCAAACAGTCCTCCATAAATTGCATCTAAAGCTAAATTAACATTTAAAAAACCTAACAATAATATATTTATTAATGACAACTGGAATAAAAATAATGTAACTCTATCAGGTATCTCTCTTATTCTCACATCTACTAAAAATGTGATAATCAAAAGTGGAGTAATAATCATATATTTAATTAAGTTTATATTTGCAACAAAAGTTGGAGCAATTCCAACAAAATATAATAATCCTAAGTATATTACTATATTTGATATTATAATTATATAAAGATTAGGAATCCCAATAAGCTTAATTTCTTTTATAGTATCTTTACAAAACATTTTTTTCTCATCTTTATATCTCATAACTCCAATAGAAGCAAATACTCCTGAAATTATTCCTAATACTAATTGGATAATATAATAATAAACATTTATTCCATTAATCATCTTTCACCTTGTATAAAACCTTTTGAGGGATTTTTTAAATCACTTATTTCTTTATTTTCTTTATTTCCTTTATTTCCTTTATTTCCTTTATTTTCTTTATTTTCTTTATTTTCTTTATTTTTCTCATCTTTTTTCTCATTTTTTAACTTATTTTCTTTCAGTTTTTGTTCTAATTTAACTTTCTTTAATATTTTTGATAATTTTGTGGTATGAGAAGTGTCTTTTCCTTTTTTTTGATTTTCAATTCTTTGTTCTAAAGCATTAAGCACATGATTATATTTTTTAGGATTATTTTCATTCTCTTCAATATATTTTAAATAATTTGCTAAAATTGTTTCCTCGATAGGTCTTAATAATCTAGTAGGTAAATAATCTAAATGCTCTTGTAATGGATTTACTAAAATAGAAAGCATACCTGCCTTATTTGCACCTAAAACATCTGTAAAAATTTGATCACCTATAACAGCAATATTTTTTGAAGGAAGCCCTAAACGACGTTTTGCTTTTGAAAATCCAATTAAATTAGGTTTTCTACCAAATATAAAATATTCAATATCAAGAAATTCCGCTATCTTAAGCACTTTTGGTCTATCAATTGTATTTGATAAAATTACAACTTTAATATCATTGTCAACTAATTCATTCTTCCATTCCAAAAGCCCATCAATCAAGTTTTTCTTAACATCAATGACTGTATTATCAACATCAATAATAACACCTTTTATGTTTTCTTCTTTAAAAAATTCAGAATTAACATCAGTTATTCTGTTAATATATCTATCTGGAAAATACGCCCTTTCAAAAATGTCTTTTTCTCTTTTATATTTTTTGCTTTTTCTCATTTTTACCTTTCTATTCTATTCTATTCTTTATTAAGACTTTATCTATTAAAAGTTAAATATTAGTTAATGTTTACTTAAAGCTTCATTGAATTTCATTATTTAAAACTATATTAAACTTTCTTCTTTCATCACATCTGAACTATATAATAATATTATTTCATCAATTATTTCTATAAAAGATTTTAATATTACCGTTTTAATTTGTGGTTTTTTTTCTTCAACATAATTTTCTAATTGTCTCTTAAAATTTTTCATAAAAAATAATTCTTCTTTAAACTCTTGTCTCTTATTCTTTGCTCTTGTAAGTAAAAGTTCTGATATTGTAACTATGTCTTCATTTGTAGCATTTATAATCCTTTGAAACATTTTGAATGAATCATAATATTTAAAAATAGGTTCATCCATACATTCTTTATTAAATGCATCATAAAATGTTTCCATTTTAATAGGGATGTTTTTAAAGATCTTATCAGCTCTTTCTTCTTTAATTCTTCTTTTAATTTCTTCATTTAAATGATTAAAATGTTCTAAAATATCATCCATATCAGAGGATATTTCCATACCAGTTTTAGAAAGTTCTTCTTCTACATTTTCAGTATATTCTTTAGTTTGAATAGAAGCCCTATTCATACCATTAATAAAGTCTGTTTTTAAATCATCCATTGAATGATTAATTAGTTCTTTATTTATAAAATATGAAAAATACGGAAATAGCTTTAATGTTTCCAATAATGTTAACTTACCATTTTTTACTGAAGAATAAGTCTCTCTAATAATCTTAGGAAAGTCTTCATCCGATATTTTCCAATACTCTTCTGTTAACAATCTTTTATGTGCTGGTAGTTTTGCAGTATCAACTGTATTTATAATAACTTCCATATCTTTTTTAAATTGTTTCATATTAAATATTCTAGTTCTAACATATAGTTCAATAAATTTAAAAAATCTATAATCAGTATTAAAATTATAATAATAATTATTATCAAATTCTTTAATATAAAATTGTTTTGAATCTGATAAAACTCTTGATAAAACTAATATAGATTTATATGATTCATTATCCTCTATAGTTTCAAATTTATATTTTGTAATCTTACCAGCTTTAATTTCAAAAGAAACTGCTATCGTAAAGATTAACATTGTCTGTATTACTCTATTATTTGTATTAGGATATCCTCTTGACACCTCTTTAAAAATTCTTTCAAAATCATTCAATGAATGTTTTAAAATTCTTAAATTCCTAGTACCAGATCTTAAGAATGTTCTAGTAATTAAAGATGTATTTTCTCTTAAGAAGCGAATTAAATCCTCATCTTGCTCATACCTCATTAATATTCCATCTATAATATAGTTAAACTGAGGAGCATATTCAAATGTTTCACCAATTAATTTTTCTTTAATTCTCTCATAATCATTAGTCTTTTCAAAAACAACATCTATCTTATCTTTTATTTTTTCAACTAAAGGTAAGTCTGCACTTAATAATTCTGATTGTTTATCTAATAAATATGTAGCTATAAAAGTCTTAAGTTCCAAATTAGTATTTTTTATTTTAGTTGCAAGTTCTTTCTCATTACATATAATAATTGTCTTAATATGATCATGCTCAACAAAGTTATTTATATATCCTAAAATATCTATAACGTCTACATTAGCTCTTTCTAAGTCATCAAATACCAATACCTTATTATCAGTTTCAAAAAATTTACTATAATCTAACTTTTCAGCATCTTGTGTAATACCAAATCTATTAGCAATATTCATTCCTGTTTTAGCATATTCTGGAATCTTCTCTATCTCATGTTCTTCCATGTATTTTTTTAATTCTTTATCCATCATTTGAGTCGTATCTAAAAATATTTTTTTAGATATTTCTTCCAAATTAGAGATTCCATAAAGTGACATATATATTGTTGTAAATTCTTTACCACCAAGTCTTAATGTCTCTATTCTATTCTTTACTTTGTTATTCCAAAAATGTGTTTTACCTGATCCCCATTCTCCATTTATCATTATTGCATAATCAGTATAATCTGCTCTTACATAATCTAAAATACTTTCAATTAAATCTTCCATTTTTCTCCTAATACATAGATAATAATGTGACAAATATTCCTATTTTCACATTTACGTATTTAATATGCTTATATTTTATATCATTGTTCATGAAATTACAATTTAAAATATAGCCTATTATTATTTCCCAAAGTAAATGCAATAAGAAATACTAAAATAGCAACAAATTGCATTTAGTCTGAGAAGTAGTAAAAAAGAGTCTAATCTTGACTCCTTTTATTTTTTATTATTTTTTTAAGTTTAGATACTCTAACAAAAACCTTTATAAATTTATATTTCGTTAACATAATTTATACAATCTTCTGTAGATACTTAGTAAAAAAATGCACCACTAATTCTTTTTTAAGATTAAGTGGTGCTTTCTATTTCTTGTCTTTTTTTGCTTTTATTTAAGTTTCTTTGTTATTTCCATGCTGCTGGTATTATTGCATTATCATTATATCCTGTTAATTTACTACATCCTCTATAACACCACGTTCCTGTTGCACTACTATGTGTATTCCATAGAGGTATTGCATTCCCTGTTAATTTACTGCAATAACCAAATGTATAATCAAAAGTTGTGACTTTTGGACAGTTTGCAAATAGGCTCTCTGGGATTCCTCCTTCTAATTTACTGCAAGAATTAAATGTATAAGAAAAAGTTGTGACTAATGGACAGTTTGCAAATAGGTTCTCTGGGATTGCTCCT
>CAZCCM010000043.1:0-5589 GCA_964497325.1 uncultured Lachnospiraceae bacterium
CGCCTTTAACTACTTCATATCCAACTCTTGTTTCTTTACCACATTTTGGACAAACTAGCGCTACTTTTGAGACATTAATTGGTAATTCTAAAGAAATTATACCACCTTGTTCACCTTGTTTTTTAGGTTTAATGGCTTTTTTCCTTATATTTACTCCTCTAACTATTACTTTTTCATCTTTAGGTAAAACTTCTAAAACTTCACCAGTTTTTCCTTTATCATTACCAGATAAAACTTTAATAGTATCTCCTTTTTTTATTTTCATGATTCTCTCCTTAAATCTGAATTTCAACTTTTTTATTATAGTACTTCTGGAGCAAGTGATATAATCTTCATGTAATTTTTATCTCTTAGTTCTCTTGCTACAGGCCCAAAAATACGAGTACCTCTTGGACTACCATCATCTTTAATTATAACAACGGCATTTTCATCAAATCTCAAATATGATCCATCAGGTCTTTTTATTGGTTGTTTTGTTCTAACAATAACTGCTTTAACAACCTCTCCCTTTTTTACTAATCCACCTGGAGTTGCTGATTTAACAGAACCAACTATTACATCTGCTATTCCTGATGTTTTTCTAAAAGATCCACCAACAGAACGGATACATAATATTTCTTTAGCACCAGTATTATCTGCAACTTTAACTCTACTTTCTTTTTGTATCATGTGCTCCTCCTATTCTTTAATTTCAGCTCTTTTAACAATTTCAACAAGTCTCCATCTTTTTTCTTTAGATAAAGGTTTTGTTTCCATTACTTTAACTGTATCGCCAACATGTGCTTCGTTTTTTTCATCATGAGCCTTTAATTTATATGTTTTTCTAACTATCTTTTTATATAGCTTATGTTGATATTGTTGTTGAATTGCAACCACTATAGTTTTATCCATTTTGTCTGAAACAACAACTCCTGTTAATGTTTTACGAAGATTTCTTTCCATTTTGGCTCCTTTCTCTTTGAATTGTTTTAATTCTAGCTATGCTTTTTTTTGTTTCTTTAATTTTTTGGGGATTGTCTAATCCACTTGTTGCTAAAGAAAATCTTAATTTAAAAAGTTCATTCCTTAGCTCTTTTTCTTCTTTTTCAAGTTCTGGTGTAGACATTTCTCTTAATTTATTAACTTTCATCACCATCACCATCCTTTTCATCTGATTTTTGTTCACCACTTGCTGTACCTTCAGTAGATGTCTCAGCTTCTGCTTCTGCCTCTGCCTCTGCCTCAGCTTCAGCTTCTGCTTCTAATCTTAATCTCTCTTTTTCTACTTCAGCTTCTAATTCTGCTAATTCTTTTTTAGTTAGCTTTCTTTCAACAAATCTAACTTTAATTGGCAACTTATATGAGGCTCTTAATAAAGCTCCTTCTGCTACTTCTCTTGAAACTCCAGCAACTTCAAATAGAATTCTTCCTGGTTTAACAGGTGCTACCCAATATTCTATTGCTCCTTTACCTTTTCCCATACGAGTTTCTGCAGGTTTTTTAGTAAATGGTTTATCTGGAAAAATTTTTATCCAAACTTTTCCGCCTCTCTTCATGTATCTATTCATTGCTATTCTAGCAGCTTCTATTTGATTTCCGGTAATAAATCCAAGTTCAAGCGCTTCTATTCCATATTGTCCATATGTAATTCTATTTCCACGCATTGCTTTTCCTCTAAGTCTGCCCTTCATTTTATTCCTATACTTAGTTCTCTTAGGCATTAAGGCCATTTTCATTACCTCCTTTTAATTCTTTGCTTTTAGTTAAAATTTCACCTTTATATATCCAAACTTTAACTCCAAGTTTACCATAAGTTGTCTGAGCTTCAGCAAAACCATAATCAATGTCTGCTCTTATAGTTTGAAGAGGAATCATTCCCTCTTTATAGAATTCTGTTCTTGCCATTTCTGCTCCACCTAATCTTCCTGATACAGAAACTTTAATTCCTTTTGCACCAGCCTTCATAGTTCTTTGCATTGATTGTTTCATTGCTCTTCTAAAAGATATTCTCTTTTCTAATTGAAAAGCAATATTCTCAGCAACAAGTTGAGCATTTAAATCTTGTTTCTTAATTTCTACAACAGAAACATTAATATTAGTTCCTTCCTTACCGAATTTTTTTCTTAATTCGTTTGAAAGTTCTTCTAATCCTGCTCCACCTTTTCCTATAATAGCACCTGGTCTACCAGAATATATAATAACTCTAGTTTCATTTGGAGTTCTTTCAATTTCAATATGAGAAATTTTAGCTAAATAAAGTTTTGATTTTATTAATTGTCTGATTTTATAATCTTCAACAAGAAAATCACTAAAATCTTTTTTATTTGCATACCATCTTGAATTCCAGTCTTTATTTATTCCTACTCTAAATCCATGTGGATTAACTTTTTGACCCATTATTTCTCCTTCCTATTCTCTTTCCATTAATACAACTTCAATGTGTGTTGATCTTTTATTTATTCTAAAACCAGATCCTCTCGCTCTTGGTCTCATTCTTTTTAATGTTGGACCTGCATTAACTTGTATATGTGAAATATATAGTTTATTTTTATCCATACTATGATTATTTTCAGCATTTGCAATAGCTGATTTAACTAATTTAGTTAATACCGTAGATGCAGCTCTGTTTGTAAATCTTAAAATATCTAAAGCTTCGTCAACGTCTTTTCCTCTAATTAATCTAGCTACAACATTTACTTTACTAGGAGAAATTCTTTCATATTTTAAGAAAGCTTTTGCTTCAATTACTTTTTTCTCTGTAACTGCTTTGTCTTTTTTAGTTTCTTTAACTTCTTTCTTAGTTTCTTTAGAAACTTTAGCTACTTTTTTTACATCTTTAGCTACTTTATTTTCTTTAGTCTCTTTTTTCTTAGTATTAGCAACTTTTTTAACTGAATCAGTTTTTTTAGTAGCTGCTTTTTTATCTGTAGCTTTTTTAGTAACTTCTTTTAATTCTTTTTCTTTTTTATCTGCCACAATTTCCTCCTATTTTACTTGGCTCTTTCTATCTCCTGAATGACCTTTGAAAGTTCTTGTAGGTGCAAATTCACCTAATTTATGTCCAATCATTTCCTCAGAAATATATATTGGAACATGTTTTCTCCCATCATGAACTGCAATTGTATGACCAACCATTTCAGGATATATTGTTGAAGATCTAGACCAAGTTTTTAAAACTTCTTTCTTACCTTCATCATTCAACTTATTTATTCTTTTTATAAGTTCTGGTGCCACAAAAGGCATTTTTTTACTCATTATTTCCTCCTTTTAACAATAAGGCGATCACTTTGTTTTCTTTTCTTTCTTGTCTTATATCCAAGAGTTGGAACACCCCAAGGTGTAACTGGACCAGGTTTTCCAATTGGACATTTACCTTCTCCACCACCATGAGGATGGTCAACTGGATTCATAGCAGAACCTCTAACCATAGGTCTTCTTCCCATATGTCTAGTTCTTCCTGCTTTTCCTAACACTACATTCTCATGATCTGCATTTCCTATTGTTCCAATTGTTGCTCTACATTTAAGTAATACCAATCTTGTTTCTCCAGAAGGTAATTTAATATTTGCATATTTACCTTCTTTTGCCATAAGTCTTACTGAATTACCTGCAGACTTACCAAGTTTACCACCTTGACCTGGATTTAATTCAACATTGTGAATTAATGTTCCAAGTGGAATATTCTCAATTGGCATTGCATTACCTGGTTTAATATCAACTTTTTCTCCAGAGATTACTTTGTCACCATCTTTTAATCCTTTTGGTGATAAAATATATGCTCTTTCTCCATCTTCATATTCTATTAAAGCAATATTTGCTGTTCTATTAGGATCATATTCTATTCCTATAACTGTTGCAAACATATCGTCTTTTCTTCTTTTAAAATCTATTATTCTATATTTTCTTTTATTTCCGCCACCTCTATGACGAACAGTAATTCTACCATAAGAATTTCTACCAGCCTTTTGTTTTATTGGGGCTAATAAAGATTTTTCTGGTGTTTTTTTAGTTACTTCTTCATTAGTTAAATCTGTTCTATGTCTTAATGAAGGTGTTACTGGCATATGATGTTTTATACCCATGTTCTTCTCCTTTTATTTTCCTAGTTTAATCTAGATAATTATACTCCTAAGAAACCTTCTATCTCTGTATTATATTTCTTAGTTGATTTTTTTTCTTTTCCATCTTTAGTTAAATACACTAAATCTTTTGGATTTAAATCTATTTGAACAATTGCTTTTTTCCAATTAGCTTTTCTTCCTTGAGTCTTGCCTTGTTTTTTTAGTTTTCCTTCCATATTAATTGTATTCACACTTAATACTTTTACTTTAAACAATTCTTCAACAGCTCTTGCAATTTGGTATTTATTAGATTTTTTGTCAACTTTAAAAGTATATCTACCCAAAGCAATTTGTTCGCTTGTTTTTTCTGTAATTATTGGTGATAATATAATGTTTTCAGCTATCATTATGCATATACCTCCTCTAATTTTTTAATAGTATCAACTGTAACTAACAATTTCTTATTATTTACCATTTCATAAACATTCATTGTATCTACATTTCCTATTGTCAAATTTTCAATATTTCTTCCTGACTTATAAATATTTGTATTTAATTCTGGTAAAAGAATATATGTTAGCTTTAATGCTTTTACTATTTCTTCCATATTCTTTGTCTTAATTTCTTTTAATTCTAATTTATCAACAACAACTATATCATTTGTTTTAATTTTTGAACTTAAAACAGATCTTATAGCTAATTGTCTTTCTTTTTTGTTTACTCTATATTTATATGATCTAGGTTTTGGTGCGAATATAACTCCTCCACCAACCCATAAAGGTGATCTAATACTTCCTGCTCTTGCTCTACCTGTTCCTTTTTGTCTATGAGGTTTTTTTCCACCACCTTGAACTTCAGATCTAGATTTTGTGCTTTGTGTACCTTGTCTTTGATTAGCCAAATAGTTTACTATAACTGAATGAACTATATTTTCATTTGGTTCTATTCCAAAAACATTTTCATTTAAATCTAAAGTTTTAGTTTTATTCCCTTTTATATCGTATACATCTACTTTAGGCATTTCTTCCTCCTTCTATTACTTAGATGCTTTAACTGCATTCTTAATTCTAACAATTGATTTTTTAGGTCCAGGAATGCTTCCTTTAACTAAAATAACATTTTTGTCTTTATCTACCTTAACAACTAATAAATTTTGAGTTGTTACTGTAACTCCACCCATACGTCCTGGCATTTGTTTGTTTTTAAATACTCTTGATGGAGTTGATGAAGCTCCAATTGATCCTGGTTTTCTATGGAATTTAGATCCATGAGCCATTGGCCCTCTTTTTTGTCCGTATCTTTTAATAACTCCTTGGAAACCTTTCCCTTTTGTTACTCCTTGAACATCAACTTTTTCACCTTCTTCAAAAAGGCTAGCATCAAAAACATCACCTATCTTTATATTTGTTATGTCATCTAATCTGAATTCAGCTAAATGTTTCATAGGTTTAATTTTTGCTTTATCAAAATGTCCCTTTACTGCTTTTTTAATATGTTGAGGTTTTAATTCCTCCATTGCTAGTTGTACTGCATTGTAGCCATCTTTATC
>CAZCCM010000044.1:0-4747 GCA_964497325.1 uncultured Lachnospiraceae bacterium
TAGTATTGATGAACAGAAAAAAGAAGAATATAGGAAACTATTAAAACTTCATGATTCATTACTTAGAAACATTAGAAATAGATCAAGCATATCACAAATAACTAGAGAGTATTCTAAAGAATTAGAAGAAATTAACTGGGATATTAAATATTATTTAGCACATGGTGTAGGATTAACTCTTAGTGAAGCTCCAGAATTTGTAACTAAAACCAATAAAGAGATTAAAGAAAGAATGACAATAGTTATAGAGCCTGGAATATACAAGCAAGGTTATGGACTTAAAATATCAGATACTGTAGAAATTACAGAATCTAATTTTAAATTACTAACTACAGCTAAAAGAGATCTTAGAGTTATTACTTAAAATAAAAAAAATAGTGTTAATATTAGCACTAACACTAACACTAACATTAATATTTAAAGAGGAGATTTTAAATATGGAGTTACGAAAAGCTAATATAGAAGATCTTGAAATTATACAAAACTTAAATTTTAAACTATTTGAACAACAATAGGAGTATAATAAGAATTTAATTCTTGATTGGCCTTTATCAAGTGAAGGTAGAGAATATTTTAAAGAGTTAATTGAAAAGGAAATAGTATATGTAGCATATGATGGAGAAAAAGTAGTTGGTTATCTTGCAGGAACTTTTAATAAAGGTATTCCATATTTAACTATAAAAGTAGCAGAAATTGATAATATGTTTATACATGAAGAATATAGAGGGCAGAATATTGGTACATTATTAATAAATGCATTTAAAGATGAATGTAATAATAAAGGTATATACAATTGTGTTGTAAGTGTATTTGCTAATAATACAAGAACTATAAAGTTTTATGAAAAAAATGGTTTTGATGTTAAAATGGATGTAACTCTATTAAATAAAGATAAATAAAAAAGTAAAGACAAAGATAAAAAGAAGAAGAAAAAAATAGGAGAAAAAATATGTTGAAATGTTTTAGCATAACAAAGCGAATTACTGAAGAAGCTATAAAAAAATTAAATAACAATAATATAGAAGTTATGCCTTGGGATGGTAAGTCAGCTCCAAGTCCAGAAGAGTTAAAAGACGTTATAAATAATCATGATGTGTGCATAATAGGTATTAAGCAGAATATTACTTATGATATGGTAAAGGATATAAAAACTGATAAAGTAATATGTACTTTATCTAAAGGAATGGATCATGTAGAAAAAGAAGTTTTAAATTTACCTTTTATTCATATATTGACATGTCAATATTTTAATACTTTGTCTTCTGCTGAACATATTCTTTCATTAATTTTATCTTTAAATAAGCAATTGTTTGAATGTGAAAGACTTGCATTAAACAAAGAAGGATTTAGAGAAAATTTAAAACATAAAACAAGAGAGTTGACTGGAAAAACCTTAGGTCTTATTGGTGCTGGGAGAATTTCAAGGAAAGTCATAGAGCTTATAAGAGTGTTTAATATGAAAATATTATGCTATACATTATATCCAGAGTTAGAAAAAGACCTAGAAGAAAAAGGAGTTGAATTTGTAGAATTAGATTATTTACTTAAAAATTCAGATGTAGTTAGCATAAATATTCCTTTAGATGATAGTTCTTATAACATAATTTCTAGGGATAAAGTGAAATTGCTTAAAGAGGATTCGATTTTTATAAACACTGCAAGAGCTGAGATAACAGATATTAATGCATTGATAGATTTTGCAGATAAAAATCCTAGTTTTTCTTTAGGATTAGATATTGATACAAATAATTATGTAGATATTTTAGCTAAACAAAGAGATAATGTTATTGTTACACCACATATTGCAGGAGTTACCGTAGAATCAGGAAAAAGAAGCTTTATTGAATGTGCAGATAACATAATTAAAAAATTAAAAGAAATAAATAGTAAAGTATAGAAAGAGGCTTTAAGATGTCAAAAATACATTTAGAAAATAAATTAGAAAAATACTTAAGAGATATATTAGTTTCTGGAATGGTATCTGCTCATCAAGATATTCATATAGTTGAAAAATGGAAAGATTTTATAAAAACTTTGAAGATTTCAGAAGATCCTTTTAAAATGTCTAAAAATAAATATAAAGCAAGATTATATTATGTAGGCGTTAAATATAAAATTTTAATAAATTTAAATGCTTTTGCTAAACTATTCAAAATAAATGTTTTGAATATGTTTAAAACAGAACATACTTCTGAAGAATATGTTGCTAAAGATGCAGGAAAACAAGATATGGTTATTCAAGTTAAAACTGACATACCAGAAGATGATATTATGCCTGAAGAGCTGTATAAGGAATTTTCTAAACATGTTTCTGTTCCTGTAAGTTTTAAAAGGACTCGTATATTTAATAAAGAGCTAAAGAAAATATATAAGAAACTTTGTAGAAAAAATCCTTTTAGTTTTAATTATCAATTGTTAGCTTTAAAAGAATTAGCATGGCATAGTTATGTATTAGAAAACTATGATCCAAAAGCTGTTGTTGTATATGCAAATGAGAGGAATCTTTTTAGTCCAATTTTAAAGGATTTTTATGAAAAAAACAATAAAGAGTTTATTTCCTTTATGCATGGTACTGACTTGTTTCATTTAATAAAAGTATTCTCTTCATTTTCTAGATACTATGTGTGGGATGAAGATTATATACAGATGTATAAAAATGAATTGTTTTATAATATAAATCAATACATTGTATATTCTCCAAAGAAAAACAATTATTCTTTTGAAGAAAAAAGTCATTATGAAAAAGATATAACATACTATATCTCTGGCCATACAGATGAAACACATAAAAAAATTGTTGAATTAATTAAGATTTTGAAAGAGAAGAATATAAATCTTACTGTTAGACCTCATCCTAGAAGAGAATTTGACTTAAACATATATAATAAAGATGATTTAGAAGACTTAAGTGTAGATATTGTTGACTCTATGGATAATACTGAATATATATTAGGTGTCGCTACAACAGTAGTTGAGCAAGGTTTTTTTGCAGGGAAGAAAATTCTTATAGATGATGTAACAAATAGTGAAGAATTTTATTTGTTAAAAACTAGAAAATTTCTTATGTTATCTAAAATAAACAATAATCAGGTAATGTTACTGTCAGACTATTTAAGAGGCAGAGGAATTGAACCCAAAGATCTTTTTAATGAAAATACGACAACTTAATTTGTATAAAAAGATAAAAAGAAACAAGTATAATAATTATGAAATAAATAAGCAATGAAAGGAAGTTTTAGAAAATTATCTAAAACGATTAAACTAAATGGAAAAACTTAATATTTTGAAAAAGATGAAAATTAAAATCAATGCAAGTTTGCTTTTTGATGTGTTTTTACTAATATATTTAATTTTAAATCAATTAAATTATATTTTTGCATTTAAGGGAATATTACAATTATTTACAATTCTAACCATGAGCGGTATAGGCTTGTTAATGTTTACTGTAGTATTGATACGAAAGAAAGATCTTCGTATCATTCTGTTTGTATTAACAATGTTCTTCTTTGGAGGAATATCGTATATATTTATTAGAAATGTTTCTATATTAGTATATTTAACAATGATTAGATATATTGGTATTGCTGCATATCTAGTGTATTATAAGCAAAACAAAAAAGTAATGAGAATAATGATGATAATAACTTTAATACTTTTTTCTCCAGTTTTTTTCCAAAATTTAGGATTTAATTTATTAGGTAAAGCAAGTAGGAACTCTTATAGTATATTGTTATTTATAGCTAATTTTATATTTAATAAAGCTTATTGGGATAGAAAAGAAAAAGCTCCTATATTTCCTACCATAACCGCTTTGTTTATATGCATATTTTCAGGAGGAAGATCTGGAATTATCACATATTCTTTATTCACAATAGGAGTATTAATTAATAATTATGTAATTTTAAAAAATAACTTTTTTAAAATTAAGGAAGAAGATGAGATTAGGACATCTTTGAGTTTAGAAGACACTAAAGAAATACCAATAATTACAGATGAAATGCTAGAAAAATATAAAGAACAAGGGAAATTACAAAAATTTTTTAGTGTTCTAAGTGTTTATAAGAGAGAGGTTTTTAAAACAATTGTAATAATTTCTATTTTCTCTTTAATTTTTGGATTAAAATATATAGATAATAAATATAAAAAAATTTCTTTAATAAAAATTAAACTTGAAGATAATGTTACTGATCCTGCTTATGGTTTTCAAGAGAAAGGGCTTACTTCTAACACAAGAGTTAGATTAATAGAAAGATATACTTCTTATATGTTTTCTGATGTAAATGAGTTTTTTAATGGAGTTCAGTTAAAAAAAGATCCATTATTTGAAAAATATGCATATAATCTTCATAACTCTTATTTATTATTGCATTCTAAATTTGGAATATATGGTGTTTTATTATGTGGATATTTGTGTTTGAGAGCATTGATTAACCTTTTTAGAGGTAAACACTGGGGAGATGCCTTAATATACTTATCGATACTTGCTAGGATTTTTATGGATAATGCAGCTTTTCCAAGACACTTAGATATAGTAATCTTCTACTTTGTGTTTGCATATTATAGCTTTCCTAATAAAGAAAAGCAAATAAAAGAAAAAGAAGGTGAAAAAGAAACAATAGAAAAAAAAGTAAAGGGAAAAAAAGAGAAAATAAAAGAAAAAGAAAGTAAAGATAAAAAAATTAAAAAAGATAAAAAAAAATAGAATCTAATTAAGCAATAGAGGTAAATATGTTAGATAAAAAATATA
>CAZCCM010000045.1:0-2787 GCA_964497325.1 uncultured Lachnospiraceae bacterium
TTATATATTATATATCTGCATTATGATATACATTTTGTACATCATCCAAATCTTCTAATCTTTCAATCATTGCTTCAAATTTTTCTGCTTGCTCTTCTGTTAGTGTAATTAAACTTTTTGGTACCATTTGTATTTCTGATATTAAAAATTTAATTCCATTTTCTTCTAAAGCTTTTCTTGTTTTTGGAAATTCATGATAATCTGTCAATATTTCATAAATTTCATCATGTACATTAAAATCTTCTGCTCCAGATTCTATTGCAATCATCATTAATTCCTCTTCAGAATATGCAAGACCTTCTTTTTCAACAACTAAAACACCTTTTTTTTCAAAATTATATAATACAGATCCAGAAGTACCTAAGCTACCACCTGATTTTTCAAATGCAAACCTAACTTCACCTACAGTTCTATTTCTATTATCTGTAGTAGTTTCTACAATAACTGCCACACCATGTGGTGCATATCCTTCATATATTACTTCTTCATATTTATCAGAATCTTGAGATGCTGATGCTGCTTTTATAGCATTATTGATAGTATCATTAGGCATATTAGCTGTTCTTGCTTTTGCTACAACATTTGCTAATTTAACATTACTATTAACATCAGATCCACCTTCTTTTACAGCAATTTTTATTTCTCTACCTATCTTAGTAAAGATTTTTCCTTTTTTTGCATCTTGTGCACCTTTTCTTCTTTTTATATTACTCCATTTACTATGTCCAGACATTTTTCCCTCCTATATTTAAATAGAATTTTACCATAAAATTGTTTGCTTTTCAATTTTCAAGATTCACTTTAATTTTACCATTTACATTATTTTAGTTTTTATTAAATACATTCTTAAGTTTAGAAATGAATGATCTTTCTTTTCTTTTTTGTTTTATTTTTTCTTCTATTTCTTTATTTAATTCTTCTCTAATTCTATTTTCTCTATCAATTTCATTTTCTTCTTTTGAAGCTGCTATATTTGTTATACTAGATATTTTTTTATCAAGATTGTCATCTTTGCCAAGTAAAACTTCTTTAAGTTCACTTTTTTCCACTTCGCTATCACACCAATAGTTTAGGTGTATTAAAGCAATCATTGAAAGACTTTCTCTTGAAATCCCTTGATTTTCTAATTCTTCAGAATTAATATACTTTGGATTATATGTAATATCTCTTCTAGTTTCTACAATCTCCATTAATCCATGAGGAACTTTTTCAATATACTTATTACCCAGCATCTGAAGTACTGCATAAACTTCAGAGTATATTTTTTCTTTAGTCATTTTTCACCTCTTTAGTTTTTTTCTTCAACATCTTGGTATAATAATAAGTTTTGAACTTTTTTAAAGTCTTTCATACCAATCTTCATTTTACGATATATAGATTTTAAAGTTTTTTTATTTTCTTCCATAATATCTCCTAAAAATATTTTTACTTAATTTTATTCTATTTTATACACTTTAGTAATGCAATTATTTATAATTGTTTGTAATTATTTTTATATAAAAGTATTAATCTTGTTACATAAAAGTACTCTTACATAAAAAAAGAAACACTTTAAAGGTAAAATCCCTTTGTGTTTTCTTGTTTTTTCTTACAATTTCATTCTATTTCTCTATTTTCTATTATAACTTTATTATATGATCTAACTCATTTTTCTGGACTATTTTATATTTTATATTTTTTTTACTTTTCAACTAAACACTTATACAATAATTCTTCTAAAGGTTTAGTATCAACTATAGATTTAATAGATGCTTCCAATATTTCTTCAAATTTAACTTTTCTTAAATCTAATAAATAATTATTTTTTAAAGCTAATTGTCTAATAAATTCTCTTGTTACTCTTCCATTTCCTTCTCTAAATGGATGTAAAACATTTAACTCTGCTAAATAGTATGAAAGTTTTTTTGCTAAATCTTCTTTGTTTAACCCTGACAAGTAATTTTCATTTTTTAGTTCTTCAAAAAGTTTTATTAATTCTTGTTCTATAAATCTAGTGTCAGCAAATTTAAAACTATCCTTAGCAATGTTTTCTGTTCTCAATTCACCGGCAAAATCATATAAGTCAAATAAAAGATATCTGTGTATTGATAACAAATGATCAAAATCAAAGTTCCCAGTTATTCCCTTTTTTCTTAATTCATATATTTTAAAAACAATAAGAGCGTTCTCTAATTTTTCGAGTTTCGCTCTATCTTTTATATCTAATTTATTTTTTAATACATTTGTTCCTGGGTAACAATACTTTGAACTTAGTTCTTTACTCATAGATTTTCCTTGGTACTTTATTTTTTACTCTTTATAATTATTTAAAATATTGTCTATAATTTCAGACATCAAAATATTGCCTTGCTCATATTTTTCTAACATTTCTACTTGTCCATCTGTAACAGTCATATTTTCAACTGCAAGATCTTGTTTTATATTATCTATATTATATTGAAACTCTTGAATATTGTACTCCATATTTTGATATCTCCCTTCTCTTAAACATAATTATATTATAGCATATTTCCCTTGCTTTTTCAAGGTTTTAGAGAGTTTTTAATAACTCTATTCTCTTTTGTCTTGTTGTTTTTTTATTTTTTTGTTTTTACTTTATTTCTCATTTTCTTTTTCTAAAAGTATTGTTACAGGTCCATGATTTGTTAATGTAACATCCATCTTTCCACCAAATTCACCGGTTTCAACTTTAATCTTTTCACTTAACTTATTTATTGTATATTCATATAAAGGAATGGCTTCTTCTGGTCTTGCTGAAGTTATAAAAGAAGGTCTATTTCCTTTTTT
>CAZCCM010000045.1:2887-4245 GCA_964497325.1 uncultured Lachnospiraceae bacterium
AAGTTATTGTATACTAAATATGAAACTATAGATATTATTACAACTGGGATAGTCATTTTAACTAGTTCTAATAAAAATTTTGGTGTATCTAGCTTAATAGCTTTCTTATAGTAAATATTCAATATTATAACTTGCAAACTGTAAGTTATAAAAGTACCTAAAGCAGCACCAATTCCACCCCATAATTTTGCTAAAATTATACTAATAATAATATTGAAAACAGCTATCAAACAAACAATTAAAGTTTCTGTTTTATGTCTATTTTTTACTCTTAATATACCTGTAGCAATTGTTTGAGTTAAAGGAATAATTCCTCCAGCCATAAGTATTATAGTAATGTAATACGCATCTCCATAATCTCCGCCTGCCCAAAATCCTAAAAATCTTTGTCCAAAAATTATAAATCCACTAAAAACTAATGCTAAAATTAAAAATTGTATTCTTCCAGTTTGAATAAGTATTTTATTAAACTCAGAAATAGGTTTCTTTTCTTCTTCCATCTTAGAAAGTTTAGGTAATGTTACACCTATTAAAGCAGATGACATAGTATTAAATAAATAATAGATCTTTGCTCCAACAGCATAAACAGCAACAACAAGAGTTCCACTTGTTGCTCCTAAAATTACTTGGTTAATGCTTAAATTAACTTTATCTACAACTACTGATAAAAAAACATAAAAAGAATAACTAAATATTTCTTTTAATGCACTAAAATCTAAATTTTTAAAAGATAACTTTACTTTTAGTTTTCTTTTTGCATAAATAACATTTATAAATGAGGCTAATAAATTTAAAATTGTAATTATTATAACTACTATCCAAGCTTTAGGATAAAAAAGTAATATTGGCAAAGTTATAATTGGGGCAGTAACAATTTCTATTATTTTAAGAACCTTATTAAAAATAAATTTTTCATACGCTATAATAATATTACTGTAAACAGACAAAGGAAATGTTAGGGCAATATTGATAGTAAAAATAATAACCATCTTCCTAGCTTCCATTATTTCTTGATTGGACATTGTTTTTCCAAACATAGTTTCTACATTTAAAAATAATATTGTTCCTAGTATTAAAACAATAAATCCTATGATTGAATAAACTATAAATAAAATACCATTTAATTTATGTTCTTCTTCTTTATTCTTCTTTGCTAAAGCCTTTGATGTATAAACAACTATAGCATTTCCTAGTCCAAAGTCTAAAATTGTTAAATAAGACATAAAAGAATAAACAAGCGAATATAATCCATATTCTGCTTGTCCCAAAGTTCTTATTAACACTGGTGTATAAACAAATCCAATTAACACATTAATTCCAACAATTATATATGATAATATTGCACCTATTTTTATTTC
>CAZCCM010000046.1:0-4075 GCA_964497325.1 uncultured Lachnospiraceae bacterium
CATAAGATATTCTTCTTACAGTAAAAGTCTTATTTAGTCCACCACCCTGTATTTTAATTATAGTTCCTTCAAAAACTTGGATTCTTGTCTTATTTCCTTCTGTAATTCTAATATGTACTTTAACTGTGTTTCCAACTCTTAAATCTGGAACTTGTGGTTTCATTTGTTCAAATTCTATTGATTTAATTATGTCCATTACAGACCTCCCTTTCGTTTAATTTTCTTTTTTATTCGTTTTTTTGTTTTTTTGTTTTTTTGTTTTTTTATTCATTTTTTTGTTTTTTTTGTTTTTTTTGTTTTTCTTGTTTATTTTGTTATTTATTATTTTGTTATCTGTTTTTAAGTTTGTTTATATATTCTTTGTCTTCATTTGTAAGTATTGCTTTTTCTAATAGATCTGGTCTTTTTAAGAAAGTAATTTTTAAAGATTCCTTTCTTCTCCAATCCGCTATCTCTTTATGATTACCACTTTTTAAAACCTCTGGTATTTCTATATTGTTAAACACTTCTGGTCTTGTATATTGTGGATATTCAAGTAAGTTATCTTCAAAAGAATCATCTACTGAATCTTTGGAAATTACTCCTTCAACTAATCTTGCTACACTGTCTACTAATATCATTGCAGGAATTTCTCCTCCTGTTAAAACATAATCTCCAACTGATATTTCTTCATCTATATAGTTATCAATTATTCTTTGGTCAATTCCTTCATAATGACCTGCTAACAATACTAAATGTTTTTCTTTTGAAAGTTCTTTAACTTTCCCTTGAGTAAGTGTCTTACCTTTTGGTGATAAATATATTATTTTAGAATCTTCTTGCTTTACTGACTCTATTGAGTTATATACTACATCTGCTTTCATTAACATTCCTGCACCTCCACCATATGGAGTATCATCTACTGAGTTGTGCTTATCTGTTGCAAAATCTCTAATGTTAATTACTTCTAATTCTATTATGTTATTCTTTTTAGCTCTTCCTATTATGCTTTTACTTAAAGGTTCAAACATTTCAGGAAAAAGTGTTAAAATACTAAATTTCATAATTACTCAAATCTACTATTATCTTTTTACCTTTAATATCTACTTCTTTTATGTATTCCTTAACGGCCGGAATCATAATATTATTACCTTCTTGTTGTTTTATAACATAGATATCTGTAGGTGCGTCTTGCTTCACTTCTACAAGCTCTCCTAATAGCTTTTCTTCATTGTCTTTTGATTCATATACTGCTATCCCTATTAAATCTATAAGGTAGTAAGAATCATCTTCTAATTCCTCTAAGCTGTCTTTTTTTATATATATGTATTTATTTCTAAGTTTATCTGCCTCTTCTTTATTATTAATGTTTTTAAAGTTTACTATTGCTTGGTTTTTAAAAAATTTAATATCATTTATTTCATATTCAATGTACTTATCTTTTTCTTTTAAATATATTTGTTCATACTTCTTTATATTTTCTACTTTATCTGAAAATATATTTATTTTGACACTTCCTTTTAATGCATGAGTATTTACAATTTGACCAAGTTCAATATATTCCACTATTTTGCCTCTACAAATTCAATATATATTTTTTTGTCTGATTCATTTAAAGCTCTTACAACTGTCCTTATAGCTTTAGCAGTGTTTCCACCTCTACCTATAAGTTTACCTAAGTCTTCTCCTTTTGCCATTACAGTATATTTTACTTCAAATTTTTTGTCATCTTCTTCGATTGTATATTCATCACTTCCAAGTATGCTTTTTACTATTGTTTCTAAAAAATCTTTCATACTTACTCCTTCACCTTTGTCACTGTGTCAAATAGTTTCTTTACTGTGTCAGTTGGTTTAGCTCCATTTGATATCCATTTATCATATTTTTCAGTATCAATTTTAACTACTGATGGTGTTTGCATTGGATCATATGTTCCAATTTGTTCAATTATCTTACCATCTCTAGCTTTTCTAGAATCTGCTACTACAACATGATAGAAAGGTGCTCTTTTTTTACCAAATCTCTTAAGTCTAATTTTTACCATTACTACCTCCTAATTCCTTTCTTTTTCTTTTTTATATTTTATATCCACCTGATTTTAGTTTTTTCATGATTTTATTTATGCTCTTTTCATCTTTCATGTCCTTCATTACTCTTGCTGTTAAATCAAATGTTTTTATAAACTGATTAATATCTTGCACTGTAGTTCCACTACCTTTTGCTATTCTTATTCTTCTTTTTGCATCTAATATTTTATGATTTTGTCTTTCTTCTTCTGTCATTGATTGTATTATTGCTTCAATCTTTTTCATTTGGTTATCATCAATGTCTGATTCTCTAATTTCAGAAAACCCTGGCATCATTTTCATTACAGAAGACATAGGACCCATTTTCTTTAATTGTTTAATTTGTTTCAAATAATCATTTAAATCAAACTTATTTTTTCTAATCTTTTCTGCAAGTTCTTCTGCTTCATTTTCATCAAAAGCTTCTTCTGCTTTTTGTATTAAAGATAGAACATCTCCCATTCCAAGAATTCTTTCTGCCATTCTGTCTGGATGGAATTCTTCTATATCCGATAATTTTTCTCCAGTTGCTGCATATATTATTGGCTTTCCTGTAAGTTTTTTAACAGAAAGAGCTGCACCACCACGAGTATCTGCATCTAATTTTGTAAGAACTATACCTGTTACATTTAAATCTTCATCAAATTTTTTAGCTACATCTGCTGCAGATTGTCCTGACATTGAGTCAATTACTAAAAGTATATTATCTGGATTTAATTCTCTTTCTAAAGACTTTAACTCATCCATTAATACTTCATCAATTTCTAATCTTCCTGCAGTATCAATTATTACTAAATCGTTTAAATTAGATTTTGCTTGAGTAAGAGCTTGTTTTGCAATTTTCACTACATCTTTAGTGTCACTATTTGAATAAACTGGTATATCTAGTTGTTTTCCTATAACTTTTAACTGATCAATTGCAGCTGGTCTATACACATCACATGCAACCAATAATGGTTTTTTTCCTTGTTTTCTTAAAATATTTGCAAGTTTTCCTGCTGTTGTTGTTTTTCCAGAGCCTTGAAGTCCTGCCATTATTATAATTGTTGGAGGATTTGGAGATATATTAATATCTGTTCTTTCATCACCTAATAATGCTGTTAACTCATCTTTTATAATTTTAATAACTTGTTGGCCTGGAGTTAAAGATTTTAACACATCTTGACCTAATGCTTTTTCTTCTATCACATTTATGAAATCTTTCACAACACGAAAATTAACATCTGCCTCTAATAATACAAGCTTAACTTCTCTTAAAGTTTCTTTTAAAGATGCCTCTGTTATTCTAGCTTGTCCTCTTAGTTTCCTTGTTATCTCTGCAAATCTTTCTGATAGACCTTCAAAAGCCATGTAGATCTCCTTCTTTAAACTAATAGTTTAATTCTTTTTTTATTTGATTAACTATTGAGTCAATCTCTTTGTCTGTTGTTCTTTTTGTAGTATTTTTTAAATTAGCAAGTAAAATATCAATTTTTTCTTGCTTTTCAAATGTTTTTTTCATTATATTCAGCTTTGATTCAATTGTATAAAGCTTTTGTTCTCCTTTCTTAATGTTATCATTAACTGCTTGTCTTGTAATTCCTTCATTTTCTGCTATTTCTGTTAAAGATAAATCATTATTATAGTAGTCATTTAATATATTGAATTGTTTTTTAGTAAGCATTGGTCCATATATGTCTAATAATATTGCTGTATCAATTGTTTTCTTCATAACTACTCCTTTTTTTCGAACATATTTAGTTTACAAGATATTTAAGTTTTTGTCAAGCACTTTTGCTTGACATTTATTTTTTTTAAGAAAGCTTATTTGTTATCACTTTGTATCTATTAATTTTATACTCTTTTTAAATTCTATTCCGGAAAAAGTGTCCTTTTCCAGTTTTTTCGGAATAACTATTGATAAAGAACTCTTTTAAACATATAATTCTACATATAGGAGGAATGCATGAAAATAACAGATTTAAATATTGGAAGTACAAGATTAGAAGGGCTTGATAAGATGTTTCCTGCACAAGAAATATTAATACAGT
>CAZCCM010000047.1:0-4007 GCA_964497325.1 uncultured Lachnospiraceae bacterium
TATTTTATTTTGCTTTTTATTATCATTTAACAATATTACTATCGATTTTGCCACCAAGTCTACTGGAGATAAGTCAATAGAATAATTTAACAATTCTTTTGCAACCATTCTTGTTTGTAAGCACGTCCTAATTTTATTTAAAAAAGCATTGTCATTAACATTTGTTTGAAATACACCATCTGTTTCTCGTGGCATAATATTACCTATTCTAAATATTTTAGCTGAAATTTCATTGTTTTTAATTTTTTCTAATATTTCAACTTCCGCTTTATATTTAGTTGTTAAATATATATTTTTAAAAAGATATTGATCAATAAATAATTTATTTTCATCTAAAACTTTAGGATTACTAATGTCTGAAAAACCAGCCACTGATAATGTAGAAATATATGCAACTCCTGCAGAAATTTTTTTTGCAAAATTAATAATTTTTTTTGTACCTTCTACATTAGTTTTGTATGAATTTCCATAATTTCCAAAATGTTTAACATTTGCACCAGAATGGATAATTGTTTTTACATTATTTTTTATATCATCAAAATCTATTTTAGATAAACCCAAGTCTATTTCCTCAAAATTTCCTCTAACCAATTTTATTTTATTTAAATCTTTTTTATCAACATTTTTAAAATATTTATCCAAAACCAATCCAAATCTTTCTTCAATTGTCTGATTTGATTTTTTTCTAATAATACAATAAACATTTTCTACTTCATCTTTTGTTATTAACTCCATTAAAATATGAGCGCCTACAAATCCAGTTGCTCCAGTTAATAATACATTAGATAAATTAAAAGAATAAGACTTATTAACAACTTCAACTTCTTCTAATTTTTCTTTAATTAATTTTTTAAACTTAGTACTTTCTTTTTCTCTTTTTATTATAAATTCTGCTAAAGCTGTTATATTTGTCTTTTCATTTATATCTTGAGCTGTTATATTATAATCACTTAAATCAGTAGCAAAACTCATTACATCAAGTGAATCCATTTTTAAATAACGAAAAAAATCATCTTTTGTTGAAACTTTTCGTTTTCTAGTTATTTTTTTTACCACTCCTAATATTTCTTCTTCTATTTTATTTTCCGGTTCTATAATTTCCCTTTCATCTTCATCTTTTATTTTTTTAAATTTTTCTAAGAGTTCTCTTCTGTTAATTTTTCCACTTGTTGTTAAAGGAAACTCTATTAATTGATATAGTTCTGGAATCATGTAAGGAGTTAATGTTTTAGAAATTTCTTCTATTACTTTTTCTACATAATTTCTTTTTTTAGTTTCTATAAAAGCCACTAATGTTTTTGTATAATCTTTATTATTTATAACTAAAACTGCAGCTCTTGATATTCCTTCACAACTTAATAAAGCACTTTCAATTTCTTGAATTTCAATTCTAAAACCTCGTATCTTTATTTGATTATCTGTTCTTCCTAAACAAGTTATTCTACCATCAGTATTATAATATCCAATATCCCCACTTTTATATATTTTTTTTCCATCTTTTTCAAAGAATGAAGCCTGAGTTTTTTCTAAATTATTTAAATAACCTAATCCTATCCCTTGACCTGACATATATAGTTCACCTTGGCATCCAATTGGTAATATTTTTCCTTTTTTGTCTCGTATTTCTATAACATCGCCTATTACGGGAGTTCCTATATATATCTTATCATTTTTTACATCTTCCTTTGTAATTTCTCCTGTCGCTATATATATTGTTGCTTCTGTAGGTCCATAACCATTCATTATTTTAGTTTTTTTATATTTATCCATCCAGGGTTTTATAGGTGCTGCATATACAGCTTCTCCGCCTAAAATAATATATTTTAAATTTAAATCTTTTTCTTCAAAATTTTCTTTTTCATCTTGTACAACAAGCTTATAAAAATATGAAGGAGTTTGACTTAATATACTTATTTTTTCATCTTTTAAAAAATTAAGCATCTTTTTTGAATCAATTATTATATCATGAGGAACAATTATCAACGTTCCTCCTGTTAATATTGAACCGAAAAAACTCCCACATTGAAACATCAAAAGTATACGAATGAAACATAGACCAATTATCTTTAGTCTCTATTTTATACATTTTTTGCATACCATATAAAAATTTTGAAACATTTTTATGTGTAATTAAAACACCTTTAGGATTTCCTGTAGATCCGGAAGTATATATAATATATAGCAAGTTTTTTTCTTTTATACATATTTTTTTATTCTTAACTATTTCAATATTTGTATTTTTAGTTTTTAACATTTCTTTTATATCTAAATTTTCTACACAATAATCTTTTTTTAAAAAATTTTCTTCAGTAATTATGTATTTACATTTACTATCTTTAACAATATATTTTATTCTCTCATATGGCCAGTCTATAGCAACTGGGATGAAGTGTGCCCCTGTTTTTATTATTCCTAAAATAGATATTGCCATTTCAAGACTTCTATCTAATAAAATTACTACTCCATCACCTGCAACAACTCCCTTTTCAATTAATTTATTTGCCAAAACATTTGATTTATTATTAAGTTCTCTATAAGTTAATGCATCTTTTTTAAATTTAATAGCACTTTTATTAGGACTTTTTTCTACTTGACTTTCAAATAAGTCTTTTATGTTCTGTCTTTTAGTATCTTTGACAGTTCTAAAATTTGTTGCTCCCATTATTTTATTTAATTTTTTTATTTCTTTTAGTGGAATATAATTAATATCGTCTATTTTTAAATTCACATTTTCATTTTCAACAATAATTTCAATTAAATTCATTATCCTTGCCACAATTAAATTTCTTTCTTCTTCATCTGAAATATCTACTTTAAAATCAAAACTTAAATCAAATGGTTGATACTCTGAATATTGAGATATATGAAATTCAAATTGTGTTTGTTGATGGTTATTATATGCCCAAGCATGTATAGCTTTAGGTAAATCTTTAGTTCCACCAACTTTAATATTTTGAAACGACAACATAACATCAAATAATTTATTAAAATTTTTATTGTTTTTTCTTACAAATTCCAACATATCTAAATATGGATATCTTTGGTGTCTTAAAGCTTTTCTTACATCCTTTCCAAAGTTAGAACAAAGTTGACTAACAGTTGTACTTTCATCAATTTTTACTTTTAAAGGAATTGTAGAAATAAACATTCCTCCGGTATTTTTTTCTTCAAAGTTTTTTCTATTTAAAAGAGGTGTCCCAATTGTAAATTCTTCTTTTCCTGTTGTTTTATATAAATATATAGATAAAATTGATAGAAAAAATGTATATGGAGTTATTCTATATTTTTTACAATAATTCATTATTTTCTTATGTATTTTTACCGATATCTTTTTTTCAACCCTTATTGATTTAACATCCTGACTTAAAGAAATATCTTTTAAAACTGCAGGTTCACGAATATTTTGTAAATATTTTTCCCAATATTCTTTGTCTTTTTGATAAGACTCTCCTTTTAAATATTTTTTTTCTTTTTCAATATATTCTAGATATGAATATTTTTTTAAATGTTCTTGTTTTTTTATAATTCTTGAATAATTATCTAGAGTTCTATCTCCCATTAATTTAAAAGTCCATGCATCTGCAATAATATGATGTATCTTTATTGATATAATATTAATATTCCTTTTTAATCGATATATCTTTAATTGATATAATTCTGGCTCAAATAATCCAAATGATTCTTGTAGTTCTTTTTCTATTAACTTAATAGCTTCTTTTTCTGACTTTTTAGTAAAATCTATTACTGGAAACTCTCTATAATAATATTCACTAATATACTGATATGGCTTATTATCTTCTTCTCCCTTAACAATTCTAATTCTCATGTTGTCACTTTCTTCAACAAGCATGTTCAACATTTTATTTAGTAATTCAGGTTCAATCTTTTTGTCAATTCTTAAATAACCAGAAATCATATTAATAGCATTATTATTATAATGCTGCTCTCTTAAAAATATATTCATTTGTGGATTTGTTAAATTATATAATCCACTATTTTCTTTATTT
>CAZCCM010000048.1:0-3951 GCA_964497325.1 uncultured Lachnospiraceae bacterium
TTTCTTTTAATGAGACTTCAATATTTTTCTTTTCTGCTTCTTTTAATTTTAGTTCATTCTTTAAATCATCTCTTTCTTTTTCTATCTTGTTTACAGCTTCTGTTAATGTTAATTTGTTTTCTGTCTCTTTTGATTTTAAAGTATTTTCTAATTCTAGTTTTTCTTTTTCTAAATTAGACACAGCTTCTTTAATTTCTATCTTCTTCTTACTCTCATTTAATTCTAATTGATTCTTTAATTCTGTTAGTTCAATGTCTTTCTTAGCCATCTCTTCTTTAAGTGATTCTTTAACATTAGCTTCTGCTAATTTAATAGCATCATTATTTTTTTGTTCTACTAATTTTATACGCTCATTTATTTCTTTTTCAAATTCATGATTACGTATTTGTTTTATTAGTTCTGAATAACCAGATTCATCTACTTTAAATACACTTCCACAATTAGGGCATTTTAGTTCATTCATTGTTTATATCTCCTTTCGTTTTATATTCTCTAACAAGACAATCCTGTTATCTATCGAAATAATCAGTATCTAATTTTTTAACTATGTATTTATTGGTTATTGACGTTCCTACATTATATTCAATCATTAATGATGTTAATTCTTCACCATCAATTAATCTCAATTTTTTCTCTGACTTTTCAGCACTTTCTCTAGCTCTTCTGTCAAAAAAAGATGTTGTAACAAATATTCCCTTTTGTACTTTTTCTGTAGCCAAAGCTCCTAAAAAATTTCTAATTTGTAATTCATTAATTTTATTTTCTTTTGCATACCTTTTAGTTTGAACTAAAATTTTATTAAGTCCTAACTTATCCTCATTAACTATAGCATCAATTCCACCATCATTTGACTGTTGAGTTACTTCTAAATCACCATATCCCATTTTTTCTAACAAATCAGCAACAATATGCTCAAATTGTGTAGGATCTGACTTATGCAATTTATCTAACAACTCATTTGCCAGATTAAGATTTGCTTTATTTATACCTTCCTCCATTAATTCTATAGGAGTAAGATCATCAATTTTATCTTCTTTTAGTTTAGGCTCTTTTTTCTCTTTAGCTTTATTTCTATTTTTTTCAAAATTTAACTTGTAACTTTTATAATTATTAATTAAGTATTTTTCATCAAATACTGCAGGTAACTTGTTTAATAATTCTTTTCCTTCTTCTGTTATAAGAAAACTACCTCTTTCATGTTGTTCTAACAATCCAGCTATTTTTAAAGCAGATAAAGCCCAGCCAACTCTTCCTTCTATTTTATTTTCTTTTAATTGTTCAGTTTGCTCTCTCCTTAATTCATCCGGTAAATTTAAGCTATCTGCAATTTTAATCTTTGCTTCTCTATTTACATGAGGCTCCCCATCTGAATAATAAATTAAAACCTCTTTAAACAATTCATTCCATTTTGGCATTTCCATAATTATACCCTCCTACTTTGTTCATTTTATAATTCCATTACTTTATTCATTAAAGTCTCATAATTATCTGCAACATCATATTTTATTCCTGCATCATTTAAACTTTCAAAATGTTTTCTTGCAAAATTTATTTTTGCATTTTCTTTAACTTTACGTTCCTCATCTTCTTCAGTTCCTTTTGTTTCTATTACAAAGTATACATATTTTAATCCTGCTTTATTAAAAACAATAGCCCAATCAGGATTATAATCTCCTACAGGTGTAGGTATTTTAAAACCATGTGGTAATTTTGCATAAACAGTAACTTCTCCAGTTTCTAATTTATTAGCAAATTTTTTCTCAATATCCGAATCTGTAACTAATATATTATATATGTGTTTTTTAACTTCTATTGCATTTTTTCCTAATTCACCATAAACATTTGTGTTAGTAAAGATTTCATCAGAATATTTCTCATCTAGTTTGTGATACTTTATACCATCCAATACAATATATGATTTAACTTGTTCTATAATATTCGAAACTTTTCTTATAAACTCATCCGGATTATATTTAAACAACTCAAACTTTTCTCTACTTATACTCTTTAATATTTCAATTATAGTTTTTCGAGTTAATCCTGTTTCTTTTGTTATCTCTCCTATTAAATCATATTCAGTTTTTACAACATAATATTGATCAACAGACTCATATTTTTCTGTCTTTTCTGCCATTGAATCTCTGTTTTTTAAAGACTGTACATCAATAGAGTCTTTTTGACTTCCAGAAGTTATTTTTATCTTTGTTTTGTTTACAGTTAACTTATTGTCAATTTCTTTTATTGATTTTTCTATTAGTTCTTTTGAATTAAAGTTAACTTCATACATTGTCTTAACATTGATCTTATTCCATAATTCTTGAAATTCTTTTTTTCTAAAGTTTTCATTTGGAATTAATGGTATTCGCTGATTCTTTGTAGCATTTGTAGTTGCTTCATAGTTATCAGCTTCAAAAATAGAATTTATCATTTTAATAATTTCAGGTTTAAAGTTTTCAAACTCATCGTTTAATTTTATATCATTTGATTGAACAGCTTCATTAAATTTTTCTGTAACTTTTCCATCTCTTTCAATATATCCCTCTGATACTAAAGAGTGATATAACAAAGAAGAATTATAGTCATCTAAAGAAAGAATATCTCCTTTAGTATTTTCAATTTCTTTTTTGTCTATTAGGTAATCCATAGATAGACGTACTGGTCTGGCTGATAAACTTTCTAGCATTTCTTTTTGTAAAGTCTTAGCAAAAGAGTCATATGATTCACTAGCAACTACTGTTAACACATTAACATTATGAAAGTCTTTTTCTAGAACATCAACATCCATTCTTTCGCCATCTTTGTTTACAGATATTCTAAGTCCTCTTCCAATTTCTTGTCTTTTACTTATTTCTGAATTACTGTGTTTTAATGTACAAATTTGGAATATGTTTGGATTGTCCCATCCTTCTCTTAAAGCTGAATGTGAGAATATAAATCTAACAGGTTCTTCTAGACTAAGAAGTCTTTCTTTATCTTTCATTATTAAATCATAAGCATCTTCATCAAAGCTTAGATATTCTTTTTTGTCATTTATCTTAGAATCTTTTACATGTCCGCTTTTGTCTATTGAAAAGTAACCTGCATGTACTGTTTTAGGGTCAAAAGAATCTAAATATTGCTGATATGAATCATTAAACAGAGTTCTATTTTTATTATAGAAATTCATATATTCTTCTTCAAAGATTTCTGCGTATTCTCCTTTTAAAGGAACTCCTTCTTGATAAAATTTATATTTTTTAACCTCATCTATAAAGAATAGAGATAAAACTTTTATTCCTTCTTTGTTGAGTTCTCTTTCCTTTTCAAAATGACTTCTAATTGTTTCTCTTATTTGAATTCTAACCAAATGTTTCTGATCAACATCTCCTTTTGCTTGTCCAGAACTAATCTCTACTCCATTTGTAAACCTAACAAAATCGTTCTCTCCTCTAAAATCAATTTCGCTTACTTTATATCCTTTATACGCTGTAAGTTCACCAGATTTAGTGTATAAGTCATCACCTTTTTCTATTTTCATTAATTGTCTTTTTGTTCCAGTAGCAGTTTTTCTTTCAATTTCCATTCTAGCAATAGGATCATGTTTATCACTTATTTCTATTCTATCAAGATATAAATATGTCTCATCAGATTTACTATTTATAACTTCTATACCTTTAACATTTATTTTCTTAACTAATTTTTGATTATATGCGTCAATTGCATCTAATCTATGTATTTTATTATATTCTTTATTCTTTTTATGTGTTGCTGAATATCTTACTATAAATAATGGATTAAACTCTTTAAATAGATCTTCTGTTTGATCTCCAAACTTTTGAGGTTCATCTATTATTAATATCGGTCTTACACTCTTAATTACATCTATTGGTCTTCTAGATTGTAGTTCATCTAACTCTTCATAAATTCTTCTATTAGCTAAGCTCTTAGAGCTAAATGCTTGGTAATTAATAA
>CAZCCM010000049.1:0-1887 GCA_964497325.1 uncultured Lachnospiraceae bacterium
TTATCTTCTCCTAATTTTTTTAACATTAAATAGCCTCTACTTTTTAAAGACTCAAACTCTTTAGGATTAGTAACATCATCAATAATTACCTTTTTACCACCATAATATCCTTGCTCTATAACAGTTGTATTAACACCTGCAACATATTTTGTATTATCAACAGAGTCTATTATATCTACATTATTATCCTCTAATGAATTTTCAGGGTATATTTCTTTATTCATTGAAACCCTTGGATGTGGTCTAACAACTAAATTAATTCCGCGTTCTCTTAATATATTTAATTGTTTAATAAGAACTAATTGAGATTGTTCATCCTGTGCACTTAGATAATAAGTTATATCTTTGTCATATTTTTCTTTTGGTTTAAATCTATGTTCTAGTTTTCCTGGAGTATATAATGGATATTTATTAATATTACAAAACATCTCTTTTTCAAACATTTCTTGATAATCTTTATCCCAAATATAATACCTAGAAAAAGACATAAACGAGTTTATTAAGGAAAACAAATTTGTTCCATGCATAAAGCTTATATATTCTTTTCCTTTACTTTCATAGAAATCTTTTAAAAACGGACTATATATATTTCTTTCATTAATATATACAACAACAGCTTTAGGATCATAATTTTCTATAACATAACTATGAAATGCTAATTCTTTTAAAGCAGATAATTTATAGTTAAATCTAAAAAAGTTTTTTCTACTAAGTTTTTTATATATTTTGTTTAAATCTTTATTAAAAATAAACTCTTTATTGAAATCTGCTGGAATTATTATATTATTAAGAAATTCCTCATATAATTCATTTGGAAAAACATCATCTATTCCTAAATCTGTCCTACTTTGAATTACCATATCGTAACCAGTACCGGAATTTGTAGCCTTATATTCTTCGCTATTTCTTATAACTTCCAACTGCTTAGGGTTAAAAATCTTTAAAAACACTTTTTTTAAATTAATTTTTAATAATTTTAAAAAAGCAACACTATTAATCAAAAATCTATACTTCCAATCAAAATAAAACATGCGGCACCTATACTTATTTATTGATTGATTATAAATATTATCATCTTTATCAAGCTTTTCTAAAAATTCTCTCCATTTTTTAGTCGTTTCTGGGCTTTTGTCATAAAATTTTATTGTTTGAACATTTTTTTTTCTTATGTACTCATTAATCATTTCTTACCTTTCTTGTTTTAATGTTTTTTATAAAGATTGTTTCTATTCAAACATCTCCTCTTGTAAAATCGTATCTTCTTCTATATCTTTTTTAGCTTTTTTACCTAATATAATATTTATATTATATGGTGCTATACCAGTACCTGGTCTTTTAAATGTTAACATTTTTTCTGTGATTACATCACCTTCATGAATTTCAACAGAGGAAACTATTGATCTTCTAGCATTCCTGCGAGCTGAATTTTCAGAATCTAAACTTTTAATTTCATAACTTCCTCTTATAGTTTTCATAAGTTCTAAACTTTTTATAATCTCTTTTATATCCTCTGGATCCATAGCATGATAATGATCATTTCCTTGAAGAGTTTTATCTAAAGTATAGTGTTTTTCTATAATTTTAGCTCCCATATTAAAAGCAGTTTTTAATATATCCATATTCACTTTTGTATGGTCTGAATACCCTACTATAACATTTGGAAATTTTTTTTCTAATGATGCAATTTTATTTAAATTAGCATGCTCTATAGGAGTTGGATATTCTAAAACACAATGTAATAACATTAATTTTTCATTATTGTGTTCCGTAATAGTTTTTACTGCAAGTTCGATTTCATCTAAATTAGATGCTCCTGTTGAAAGTATTATAGGTTTACCTTTTTTAGCTATGTGTTCAATAAAAGGAATGTTTGATAAATCCGATGAT
>CAZCCM010000049.1:1897-3916 GCA_964497325.1 uncultured Lachnospiraceae bacterium
GATGATGAAATTTTATATATATTCATATGTTCAAATAAAAAATCTGACGACTCAAAATCAAAAGGGGTTGAGAAAAACTCTATTCCAATTTCAGCTGCATAATCAGCTATTTCTTTATATTCTTTTTCACCCCACTTATCAAATTTTGTAAACAATTCATATTGAGAAGTTGTTGGTTCTTCTGAAGTATCCCAATATGAAGGCGAATTTTTTGCTGCTATCTTACCAGCTTTATATGTTTGAAATTTGACTGCATCTAATCCTGCTTCCTTCCCTTCTTTAACCATTAATTTTGCTGCATCCATTAAAGAAATTTCCCTTATTCTAGCTATGTCATAATAGTTAACACCTACTTCTCCTATTAAATAATATCCTTTTTGCTCTAATACATCATAAATTTTATACTTATTTTTCATTTTTTACCTCTTTTATTTTTTATATTTTAATATTATATGTTTTCACCTAAAATAATGCCTTTAACTCTTTTTATTCCTTCTTCTAAATTTAAATCTAACATTTTAGTTTGTATTTGCTTTCTAATTTCTTTATTTTCTATTAACCACTTTAAAGTTGATAAAATAGATTTTTTTGAAACATCTTTACCAAGCCCCAAATTAATAAATCCATTGTCAATGTATCCAAAACCATGTAATTGTTCTCTTTCATTTTGTGCAAGAATTATAGTAGGTACTAACATAGATGCTAGTTCATACATCGTTCTTCCTTGAGAAGATATTGCAATATCTGCTCTTTCCATATATTCAGCCATATTATTTACATTTATTAAAACTTCAATGTTTTTATTTAATTTGTTAACCTTTTTAATAAACTCTTCTTTTTTCTTATATCCTAGCCCTAAAATAAATGTGTATTTTATATCATAATCTAAATCATTAATAACATCTAAAACTTTTTCTGTTAAGTTATTATTATCTGTTCCCCCGAAAAGTATCAATATTTCTTTAACTTCTTCTACTTGCTCTTTTTTATTAGCAATAATAAATTCAGATTTAAGACAAAAGTATTTCTTACCATAATAAGACTTATTTCTATATGGGTCTTCTTTTATTAAACTTTCTTCATATAAAGCATTAATAATAGCATCAGAATATTTTCTTCCATCACCAACATCTTCAAAATTTATTATTCTTACATTCGTTTCTTTTAACTTTTTCATATATTCTTCAGTCGTATCCAAAATATCATTTACAACAATATCTATAGAGTTTTCTTTTATAAAGCTATAAAACTCATCATTATTTTCAATTACATAATACTTAAAAAAACTATCCTTTATTTTTTTTATTCCTATATCACTTTTTTTATTTAAAACAAAAACTACGTTGTGACCTATAAAGTTATATGCTAATGTTAAAGCTCTATAAATATGACCTAATCCTATCTCACTATATCCATCAACTCTAAATACAATGTTTTTTCTATTTAATTCTGATTCTGCTAAAATCCAATCTTGCGTATTGTCAATGTCTATTCCCTCATTTGATGACATTTCTGCAATATTAATTTTAGCACCTATCCTAGTACTTTCAGTAACAATATTAGCTTTTGAAATAACGAAAGCGCCTGTTTCTATATAATGTTTTGGTAAATATTGTCTGTTTAACCTTTCCTTATATAATGGGATAATTTTATTTTCTATTTCAGTCCAAGCTAAATGCGGCGAATTTACAGCACTTATTGTTGTATCAAAGTCTTTTTTAATATGTTCTTCAATTGCAGTATCTAATGTGTTTATTTTTAAAAGAGGTGATGTAGGTTGAAGAGTTATAATATAATCATAAGATTTTTCTTTTTTTTCTAAAATTTTTTTAACATGATAGATAACTGAATCTAATGTAACAGTATCTCCTGCAAGACTTGTTGGTCTATCAACAACTATTACATTATATTTTTTAGCTATAAATTTAACCTGCTCATCATCAGTAGTAACAACAACATCTGTAATATATTTAGAACCTAAAGCATTTTCTATTGAATAAGCTATTAATGGTTTACCGG
>CAZCCM010000050.1:0-3914 GCA_964497325.1 uncultured Lachnospiraceae bacterium
AGATTTAATTTAAAGACTTCCATAAATCTTCTCCTTTATCGTTTGTATATTATATGTGTTTTACTTTTGTTTATATCTTATCTATTTGTTTATTTTGATTATTGTTTTATTTTGATTATTGTTTTATTTTAAATATTATTTTATCTTGAGTATTGTTTTAATTATTATTTTAATTTATTCTTTATCTTTTTTATCTTCTTTACTCTTCTTTTTTAACTCTTCTTTTCTAATTACTTCTCTTGTCTTTTCTAATTTTTTTATTTGTTTAAATAGTTCTTCTGCTTCAATTTTTGTAGCATCTTTATGAACTTTTGCAGAAGCTTCCTTCTTTTTTTGTTCTTCATCTGCTAGTTGTTTTTTAATATTTTCTTCTCTTATTAGGTCTGCATTTCTTACAGATTCTATTCTGTCTTTATATTTTTCTAAAAATTTAGATGGTACTCTTTCTTCATTTTCACTTTTTTCTGCTAATGGATCTTCGTCTGTTTGATATTTATCTAAATTTTCTTGTTGAATATTTCTAATGCTAACTTGAGGTTTAGTAGAAATATCTTTGTCTTTTTTATTCTTTTTATTTTCTTTGTTTTCTTTATTCTCTTCTTTCTTAGATTTTTTTCTACTCTTCTTTAAATTTTTATCAATTCTTTTTTGAATTTTTTGTTGTTCTTTTAGTACTTTATTTAATAATCCATATTTTACTTCGTCTCTTTTTTCTGTGTATTTAACTTCAGAGAATATAATCTCCATTAATGTTAAAGCCACAGTGTCTGCATCATGTCTTATTTTTTCATTGATAACTCGAGATAAATCCTTCTTCATTATTTTAACACCTAAAGGTTTTAAATTTTCATTATCTATTTCTATAATGTCTGAACCTTTAGTATGGTATAATCTTATATATTCTGGAATTATTTCACCTGTATCACATATACAAAAATCAAATACTGCTCCACCTGAATGTTCAAATATAGCTCTGATGTGATCTGATAATGTATAATTATTTGTTTCACCCTTTTCAGTCATTATGTTTGCTATATATACTTTTGGAGCTTTTGATTCTCTTATTGTATTTGCAATATTTTTAACTAAAAAATTAGGTATTATATTAGTGTATAGTCTTCCTGGCCCTATGACTATTAAATCAGCTTCTTGGATAGCTTCAATTACTCTTGGATTTGGTCTACAGTTTGATGGGGATATGTATACTCTGTTTATCCCATCTTTTTTGTTTTCTGCAACTTCAACTATTTTATTCTTTCCTTCTACTATTAGCCCATCATTAAATTCTGCACATACCATCATTTCATCCAATGATACTGGTGCAACATCTCCAATCATGTCTAATATATCTTGAGATTTATTAAGTCCTGCAGAAATTGTTCCTGTTATTTCTTGCACTGCAGTTATATATGCATCACCAAAATTTATTCCATTAAATTGTTTTGATGATAAATTCCAATTTAAAAGTTGTTCCATTAATGGTTGATTTATAGCTAAGGATGAAATTGATTTTTTAATATCTTCATTTGAAGATTTTTTTAGATCATCATCTTTTTCTTCAGATATTGATGCTATTGCAGTAATATTATTTGTATATTTTTTTATTCCAGATATTACTGTGTCTAAACCTGCTCCACCACCTATAACTACTACTTTAGGTCCATTGTCATAAATTGTTTTATCAAAAATTAAAGATTTCATATTAATATTTTCATCTTTAAGATTCTTATAGTTTACACCATTTGCTTCAATAAATATTTCTAAAGATCTTTTTTGTATTCTAATTAATCCATAGATAATTACTAATATTCCTGCAACTCCAGTTGCAATCATTATTAATATATCCATTAAATTTACAACATTTACGGATAATACTTTTGATATTGAATATGATACTAATAATACTCCTATTAAAATTAATAATAGCCATCTTTTAATTTTAGCACCACTTTTAAACCATTCAAAAAACGAAGTCATTATTCTTCTCCTATTACTATTACTTCTAGTTCTAATTTATTTCCACTATTTTCATATACTGCTTTTTTTACATATTCAACTAATTCTAAAAAGTCTTTACAAGTTCCTTTGTCTTTATTTATTAGAAATCCAGCATGTTTTTCCGAAACAGCCATACCACCAATTTGTTTCCCTTTTAATCCAGCATCATCTATTTCTTTTGAAGCATAAAAATTTTCACCTCTTTTAAATACTGAACCTGTATTAGGATAATCCAATGGTTGTCTATCTATTCTTTTTTGCATTATTTCTAATGCTCTTTTTAATTCATTTCTATCTTTAACTTTTTTTAATTTTAATACTGTTTTAATTATAGCTACATCATTATTATGGAAGAAAGAATCTCTATAACCAAAATTATGTTCTTCTAATGATATAGTATGAAGTTTACCTGACATATCCATATATGTTGTTTCATAAATTAAATCCTTCATTTCTAAAAGATATGCACCTGCATTCATTTTTACTGCTCCACCTACAGTTGCAGGAACTCCATATAACTCAGCTACAGGGCCAATATTCCTTTTTGCTAAATCATATATTAATGTTTTTAATTGTGCCCCTGAATATGCCTCAACATAGATATTTCCTTTTTCGTCTTCTTCTAAAATTTTTATATCTTTCATGTCAATTTTTATAATTAAAGAATCTAATCCACCATCTTTTACAATAGTATTAGTTCCATTCCCTAATATATATATTGGCACATTTTCTTCTTTTACTATTTTTAAAACTTTACTCAAATCTTCTTCATTTGTTACTCTAAGAAACATAGAAGCATTTCCACCTACTTTCATAGATGTATATTGTGACATTGGGACATCTAACATAACTTTTAAATTAGTTATATTCTCAATCTTTTCTTTTATTTTTTCTTTATTCATGAGTTTTGTATTTCCTTTAAATGTATATATTTTTACTATTCTCATTATATATACAAGTATCTCTTTTTTCAAGATATTGAAGAAGAAAAAGAATGAATTTGTGATTAATATGCGATATTGTTATAATTATTAACATGCGATTCTATCACAAATATTAATTAAAAATATATAATAAAAAATAGAAAGTACAATTCTAATTACTGACTTTCTGTTTTCTATATTAATTATATATACTTTACTTGTTTTATTAATTATGTATACCATATTTATATTTTAATTTATGTTTTAATTTATGTTTAAATTTATATTTTTATTCTTCCTTTTCTTTCTGTTTTACATATTCTGAAAGAGGAATCATTTCTTCTTGTTCTTCTCTTTTTACTTCTTGTTTTAATATTTCTTCAATACTTTTAATTTTAATTTCATATGAGAAGGATTCATCTCCTATTTTACCTATTTTTAAAATATTTGAATCTTCAAAAAACTTATCATCCCCTTCTAGTAATTCTTCTTTTTTTAATTCTGATAATAGTTCTATAATATCTGTTCTAATGCCATCCTTTTTTAATTCTTCAATTCTAGCATTTGTTTTTATCTTTTTATTATTATATTTATCTTCTAAGTTAATTAGCTCTTCTCTTTTAGCTAATTTTTCAAGTATTAAATTATATCTTTCATTAGATTTTAATTTAGTACTCCCTGTGTCTAATGTAATTTTGTTTTCATTTATAGGTTGATCCTCACTAATCACTTCTTTTTTAGGAGTTTTAAATAATATGCTAATTATTATTGTTGTAACTAAAACAATTCCAATTAATATTAAAACCTTACTTTTTGTATCTTTTAAATTTATATCTTTCATACCTTTCCTTTTCATTAGTTATATATTCTTATATTTATATTTATATCTAAATCTATGGCTATATTTATATTTATATCTATATCTATATTTATTTACATTACAAATTGAGATAGAAATTTTTGTAAATGTTCTTTAGATACTTTACTAACATA
>CAZCCM010000051.1:0-3831 GCA_964497325.1 uncultured Lachnospiraceae bacterium
TTGGTCACCGGTAGCTTTAAACTTAGAAATTAATTCAAATTTTTTATTTTCCATTATATTATTTTACCATTTTTCTACAGCTTTTTCCATTATTAGTATTAAAAAAGAATTAAAATTTCTTTTAACTCTTCCTTTATTATTTTCCTAATTTATTTATATTATTTAACTTCTCTTTATAATTAATTATTTTTTCTTATTTGTTTTAACGATATTTAATATTTTATTTATTAATTTCCTATACCATCTTACTTTATCTTTACTTAAAGAAATATTCTCTTTAACTTCTATACTTTTGTTTTTTCTTGAGTCAAATATCTTGTTTATATCAGGGTCGTGTTTTATTGTTTTTTTCTTAACTTCAGTTATGTTTAAAGTGTTTTCTAAGTTTCCATCTGTTTTTCCTGAAATTTCATTTTTTTCAACATCTGTTAAAAAATAATTCCTATATATTAAAGATAAAACCACTTTAGTTTCTTTCATTAAAGGCTGATTCACAATACTTTTATTGTAATTAATCTTAGGTATATATTCTTTATCCATATTAGTCTTTATAAATTCTATGAATTTATTAGGAATTTTTTCATACAATTTTTTATCTAAATGTTCTAAAATATCAAATACTTCTTTGTATGCTTTAGGATTAAGATTTTTTGATAAGAGATCATAAGCATCATTTTTTTCAGGTTTTTCCTTATGAATTTCATTAACATTAAAATGTTTTAATATCTCATTTGATATTTCTTCATATAATTCCTTTTCACTACTTGTTAATTCTTTTAACATTTTATCCTCATTCAACTTTCTCACAGTTCTTGTGAACGACCATCTGTTTCTTTATCATCTGTTTCTTTTTGTATTGCTTTTTGTATTTTTTCGGCAGTTCTTTGAATTTTTTCACTCTCTAGAATTTTTTTAACCGCTATTTTTCTTTCTTCATCAGTTATATTTTTATCTATTTCTTTTAAGTCTTCTATATTAACACTACCATCTTTTTTTTCTTCTTTTTCTTTTTCTTCATACATATCAATAGAATTATTTTTAGATTCAAATACTTTTATTTCTTCTTCTCTTTCTTCTAACAAAGGTTCGAAATATTCTATAAAGTATGAAAATGAATTATTCCATTTCGTATTAGTTCTTATTTTTTGTTTTATTTGTAGTAGCAAGCTTAAATCTTTACTTTTATCATATTCAGATATCATCTCACTTATTTTTCTTTTTTCTGATTTTTCACATTCATCTTTATCAATTATAACTACAGGTAAATCAATATTATTTTCTTTAAAGTGAGTTAAAGCTAATTTAGCTCTTTCTACTTGTTGTTTATTAAGCTCTCCTTTTTCTTTAAAAAGTATTAAATAATCTGGTTGTTTTCTTTTTCCTTCTTGTAACCTCTTAAATACAAATTCATTATATGGGCTATGAGAAAATTCATAATCATAATTTATTAAATTATCTGGAGTTAAATATTGTGTTGCAGCAGAATTATTTATTGGAGTTAAAGAGTTTGTATAAGAATTCATATCTGTAGGCGATAAAAGACTTAAAGAGTTAATACCCATAGAAGAAAATCCATAACAGAAGTAATGAATAGGAGCTGTAGCTAGCATATCATTTCTTATATAACTAGCACAAAATGCTTGTGAACTTAGATTTTTTCTATTCCAATCTTCGTAATAATCCCAAATAAAGTTTCTTTGAAAAGCAGCAACAGATGTCAACATTACCTTAAAATCTACTCCTGCATCTCTAACATCAAAACCTTCTAATAGAGGAATCTTGATTTTAGTAAGCTCATCTGGTACTAATAATCCATTATTATATTGCTTTAAATAACCCGCTTTTAATTCTTCTATAATACCACTAAAGTTAACAACCGTTCTTTCTATATTATTATCTTTTAATATTTGATCTAAAATTTCTTCATCTTCACAATTCATTATTAATTTTAAAGACTTTATGTAGTCAACTAAATATTTATCTGAAGGATCTTTAAAAGAATCTATATCTTTACCAAAAGCATCTACAAAATATTGTGCAATAGGAATATTGTGCCCATAAGCTCTCTGAATAATTAAAAATTTCTTTTTTTCAATACTAGATAAGTTATCTATTAATGGAAACTTTTTTAAAGAATCTACATTATTTTTTTGAATAAAAGAGTATACCTGATATTGAATATTCTCTATGTTTGACATTTCTTCTATATTTTTAATATTAAAAAAGTTTTTACCATTAATTAACAATGATGTTATTTCTTTATAATGTTTATCTAAATCTTCCTTACTTAAACTTAGCAAAAAATCTTCAAAATTTTTTGAAGAAATCATTCTTAATATGTCTTCAATTAAAATTTGCCAATTATCTTCGTTTTTATCTATTAAGGTAAGAAATATATCATATTGACTATCATCAAGAGATAATAATAAGTTTTGAATATTTCTAAAAGAGCTTAATGTTGTTATCTTTTCTATTCCTAAGGATTTTATGTATTTCTCATCCAGCATTCTTAAATCAAAATTATTTATCATGTCTTGATTACTTTCAAAAATTTCAATCATTTGTTTTAATTTGGTAGTAGTTTCTTCAGGAGTTATTTTTAATAATCCCTTTGAAATTGCTGCTTTCAAGTATCTTTCAAAGTTATTATAATGAAATTCTGTACTAAAATATTCTCCATTAGCCCATATTCCAAAAAGAACGTCGTCGTCCAAAATTTCAATATCTTGAGAAATTAAAGCTTCCGTCGCAAATGTTGAAAAAGAATCAACTTTTAATCTCGTAAGAATATTATGTATTTCTTCACAAGAACTTAAATCATATTTTTTACTATTTGTTATTTCAAGTATTTTTTTCAAATCTAATGGAATATCTATATCTATATCTTTATATATTTCATTAATTTTTAATTTTGCTTCTTTAGAAGATAATGAGTCCAACAAAGCTGATACAGCAATATCATTTAAATTTCCTCTATTTTCTTGAAGAAAAGCTATTTTTAATTCATCATCAACAATAGAATCAGCAAAAAATATAACTTGGGAAGGTGAAAATTGTTTTTCATATTTTTTAATTAATTCTAATTTTACTCTTGGTGATAATGAATCTGCAATATATACAAATATTAAAGAATTTTGATTTTCCTTATTTTTTTCATATAAGCTTATTTTTTTTTCATCAGAAGTAACTGACTCTGCTAAAGCCTTCGTTATATCGCCTAAAGCTATTATAGTATCATGTCCCTTATATTTTTTTATATATTCATCCATTATTTCTAATTTTAAATCATTAGATGAAATAGGTTCTGCTAAAGATAATCTTTGACTAGGAGATAAACTCATTACATGTTTTTTAAGTATTTCTGCTCTTATTTCATCTGAAGAAATAGAATCTAACAATATCGAAATATCTTTAAAATCCATATAAAACATATACTCATCAAGAATTAAAAGTTTACTTTCATCTGAAATAACAGGTATTAATTCAGATATTGCTTTCTTAAAAGCTTTTCTTGTTTCATCTGAAAAAGTTGCAGAATTAAAAGTTTGTTTTAACTGTTCAAACTTCTCTTTGTCTGAGTCTGATAAGAATTTATCTTTATTAAATTTAGATCGATTTTCTTTACGCTTCATAAACATTTTTAAACGTTGCATAAAGGTCATTAAATTTCCCATAAATATCCTTAAATTTTTCATAAATTAAAAGTTTTATATCTTCATTTTTATTATATCTTTTTACTTTATTCTTTGTCTACTTTTTGGGGTACTACATCTCTCTATTGCTTTTTATTTCTTTTATTTAATGGCTATGACCTCCAATAAAATGTGCTGC
>CAZCCM010000052.1:0-3788 GCA_964497325.1 uncultured Lachnospiraceae bacterium
TTTTGCTTTATTTATAATGCTTTCAGGATTTGTTAAATTTGTGTTATATTTTAATATATTTTTTTTGTTCTTAATATTTTTTTAGTTCTTATGTTTTTACCTATCTTTTTTATTTTTTACCTGTTTTTTGAGCAGCCTTTAATGACATTGAAACAATAGTACTAATACCACTTTCTTGCATTGTTACTCCATATATATTATCCGCTATCTCCATAGAACCTTTCCTATGTGTAATCATTAAAAATTGTGTATTTTTAGAATATGATTTTAAAAACCTTGCATATCTTGAAACATTTGATTCATCTAAGGCAGATTCTATTTCATCTAATACACAGAACGGAGATGGATTTATACTTAATATTGCAAACAATAATGCAATTGCTGTAAGTGCTCTTTCTCCACCTGATAACAATGATAATGATTGAAGTTTTTTGCCTGGAGGTTCAACCTTAATCTCAATACCAGATTCTAAAGAATTATTTCCATTTTCTAAAATAACTTCTGCTTTTCCTCCACCAAAAAGTTCTTGAAATACATTATTAAAATTAACATTTATTTGTTTAAAGTTTAACTCAAATTGTTCTTTCATAATTTTTTGCATTTCAATAATTATTTCCTTTAACGAACTTATTGATTTTTCTAAATCTGATTTCTGATTAACTAAGAAATCATATCTCTCTTTAATTTTTTTATATTCTTCAATCGCATCAATATTAACTGAACCTATTTCTTTAATTTCTTGTTTTAATTGTTTAATTCTTTTATTATCCAATTTAGCTTCTTTTTCTTTGTTTTCATTATTTATATTGTTTTCATTATTTATATCTTCATTATTATCTTCACTCTTTGTTATATTAGATTCTAACTTTATATATTCTTTTAATATTTCAGAATTTGGTGTTATTTCATATTCTTCCCACATATATAATATTAGATCATCTTTTTGCATTTCAATTTTTTCTAAATTAAACATGTATTTTGACATTTGGTCCTTGATGTCTGTTAATCTTTCAGTTCTATCCTTGTTTTCTAATTCTAATTTTTTAATTATTATGTTTTTTTCTTCTCTTTCTTTTCTTAAAGTTTCTGTTTCTTTAGAAAAATCAGTATTTGAACTCTGAATTTCTTCTATTTTAGAATATAGTTTACTAATTTCCTCTTCCAATTCGATTTGTTGTTCTTTTCCAAAAGATAATCTCTTTTCTCTGTCTTCTTTTATGTTTCTTTGCTCTTTTATTTGTCCTTCTAGCATTCCTAATATTTCAGTAATTGAATTTTTACTTTCATCAAAAGAAGATATAGATATTTTTAAATTTGCAATATCATAGTTTAGGTCATCTAATTTTTCAGCATCTACTGGATTAACCTGCATTTCTTTTTCAATAATATTTTCTATTTCTTCTATATTTTTAGTGATATCTATTATTTTTTGTTCTTCTTCTAATTTTTCATTTTCTTTTTCAGATTTTGAAATAGAATATTCTTCTTTTAATTTTCTTGTATCTTTTAAATTTTTTTCTAGTTTTTCTATTTCTTTATCTGCAATAGCTTCTGTTTGAAAATATATTTCATATTCAGACACTAATTTATCTCTTTTTGTCTTATTTTCTTCAAATCTTTTTGATACTTCTTCTCTTATTATTTGACTTTTATTTTTTTGTTCTTCTACTTCTAATATGTTTGTTTCTAATTTTGAAATTTCATTTCCAAGATTTTTAATTTCATTTTTTCTACCAAGTACCTTTCCAGATGTTTTGTTTAATGACCCACCTGTCATAACTCCAGATGGATTTATTATATCTCCTTCTAATGTTATTATTTTAAATCTATATTTATTTAATCTGGCCAATTGTATAGCAGTATTATTGTCTTTAACTATTACTATTTGTCCTAATAGATAATTAATTATATTTGTGTATTTTGTATTGTATTTTACTAAATTTGCAGCTACTTCTACTATTCCATCAATATTTCCTTTATTTATTTTAGAGTCTTCTAATTTATATCCTTTAATAGTATTTAATGGTAAGAACGATGCTCTTCCATATTTATTTTGTTTTAAAAATTCTATTAATTCTTTTGCATCTTCTTCTTTTTCAACAACTATATTTTGAAGAGAATATCCTAAAGCCATTTCTATTGCTACTTGATATTTTTCATCTAGTGTTAAAATATTTGCCAATACAGAATCTACTAACTTACCATAGTTTGATTTCTTTTCTGCCTCTTCCATTAGTTTTTTTATAGCATAGTTAAAACCTTCTTGATCTTTTTCTAAGTTTTCTAAAAGTTCTAATCTAGATTTTTTAAGCATAATCTCTGTTTTTAATGATTGATGTTTTTCTTTAACATTTTCTTCATCTTCAAACTTTTTGTTCAATTCTTCTTTTATCTCTTCAATTATTTTTTCTAAATCTTCTTTTTGTTTTTTTATATTAAAATGTTTTGAAGATTTTTCTTGTTGATTTATTCTAAGTTCATCTAAATGAGATACTATTTCTGATTCTTCTTTTTTCTTTTGTTTAATATTGTCTTCTAAATTTTGTATTTGCATTAATATATTTAATTTAGTATTTTCTGATTCATATCTTTCATCTATTAATTGTGATATTTCTTCTTTTTTCTGACTTCTCTTTATTTCAATATCACTCAAGCTAGACATTAATTTTTTTAGTTCTTTTTCTTTTTCTGTAAGTTCTTTATGGAATTCTTCTGCATCTTTATCAAAGTTTAAAATTTTATTTTGTTGAGTTTCTCTTTCTTTTTCTAATTCTATAAGTTTTTGTTCAGCTAATTCTTTTTCATTTTGAAATATATCTTTATTTTCAACACTGTCTGCTATTCTTTGCTTATTCATTTCTACTTTGTTTAACATTTTTGTAATCTTTTCTTTTGTTTCAAAATCTAAATTTTGTATTTTTTCAATTTCTATTACAATACTATCTATTCTTTCCTTTAGATTATTTATTTCTTTTTCATTAATATCTATTACATTAACTTCTTCTTTATATGTTGCAGTAATTTCTTCTTTATTCTCGTTTACTTTATTTTCATCTTGTTTTAATTTTTCTAACTTTAAAGAAAAATTAAGTATTTCTAATTTTTTTAGTTCATCTCTTAAATTTAAATATTTTTTTGCCGTTTCAGATTGCTCTTCTAATGAGGAAATATTTGATTCTATCTCAGATAATATGTCATTAACTCTTTGAAGATTTAATTTAGTTTTTTCAATCTTTTTTTCACTTTCTTCTTTCCTAAACCTATATTTAACTATTCCAGATGCTTCTTCAAATATATGTCTTCTTTCATCTGATTTATTACTTAATATTTCATCAATTCTACCTTGACCAATTATGCTATATCCATCTTTTCCAATTCCTGTATCCATAAATAATTCTTGAATAGTTTTTAATCTACATTCATTATTATTTAAATAATATGAACTTGTTCCATCCCTATATAGTCTTCTTTTTACAACTACTTCATCATATTCTAAATTAAGTCTCCTTGATTTATTGTCAATATATATTGCTACTTCTGCAAATCCTAAAGATTTTCTTATTTGAGTTCCAGAAAAAATTATATCTTGAGACTTTTGACCACGCAAAGATTTAAGGCTTTGTTCTCCTAAACCCATCTAATCGCATCAGATATATTTGATTTTCCTGAACCATTCGGACCTACTACTGCTGTTATTCCTTCTTTTAATTCTATTGTTGTTTTTTCTGCAAAAGATTTAAATCCTTGTAGTTCTATTTTTTTAAATATCATATTTTCCTTTTATTTTT
>CAZCCM010000053.1:0-3680 GCA_964497325.1 uncultured Lachnospiraceae bacterium
GATCATGGTGGATATAATTTGAAAAAATATATTTTAGAAAATAAAGAAAAACTTGAAGAACTAACTGAAAAAGAAATAATCTTCAGAGATTATGGTGCAGAAAACGAAGAATCTTCAGATTATCCTGATTTTGCATCTAAAATTGCTGAAGAATTTTTAAATGGTCATATAGAAAAAGGAATCCTTATATGTAAGTCTGGACATGGTATGTGCATTACAGTAAATAAATATAGAGGAATTAGAGGAAGTCTTGCAAATACAGCGGATTCTATTATAAATGGAACAAGAGATGATGATATTAATATGCTATGCATATCATCTAATGATGTTAAGGAAAGAGAAGCTTTAGATATTATAGCAGCATTTTTAGTAACAGAGTTTTTAGATGAAGGTAATTATAAGAGAAGAAAAGAAAAAGTTTTAGAAATAGAAAATAGAAATTTTAAATAAAAAACAAAGAGGTGAAGGTACTATGTCAAATAAAGAAAAAGAATTAGAAAAAATAGAAAAAACAGAAAAAACAGAGAAAACAGAGAAAAATAAAGAAAAAGAAACAAAAGTAGAAACAGATAAAGAAATAAATGGAGAAGTAAATAAAGAAAAAGAAATTGTAGCTAAAAATGATATAAAATCAGAAATTAAAACTTTTTTAGTTTATATAATTATTGCGATACTTTCTGTTACATTAACATATTCTATTATGAAATCAAAATATGAAGATAAGACACAACAAGTAACTTCAAATAAAAGAATACAACAAGGTGAAATATCTGAAAATGCAACAGCTGAAGAAGGTTATAATAGTTTATTAATGAATATAAAACAATTAAGGCAAATAATAGATTCAGATTTTGTCGGAGAAATTAATGAAAAAGAAATTGTTGAACAAGCTATAAAAGGATATGTAAATGGTTTGCAAGATGATTATTCTGAGTATTATACTACAGAAGAATGGGCAACATATAAAGAAGATTTAGATGGTGAATTTTGTGGTATTGGTATTTATTTAACTCAAAATAAAGATAAAAACACTGTTGTTGTATCAACTATTGAAGGTACTCCAGCAGAAGAAGCAGGATTAAAATCTGATGATATAATATACAAAGTAGATGGAGAAGAAGTTTTAGGATTAGATTTAGAGATTGTATCAAAAAAAGTTAAAGGTCCTGAAGGTAGCAAAGTAAAACTAACATTAGCAAGAGATGGCAAAGAAATAGAAAAAGAAATTACTAGAAAAAAGATTACGGTTATTAATGTTCATTCTAAAATGTTAGAAGATAATATAGGATATATACAGATAGAATCTTTTGATTCTCATGTTTCAACAGATTTTAAAAAACAATATAAAGAATTAACTGATAAAGGAATGAAAAAATTAATCCTTGATTTAAGGAATAACACAGGTGGAGATGTTAATGAAACTATAAGAATTCTAGATGTGTTCTTACCTAAAAAAAGTATAGTATTCTATACTAAAGATTCAAAAAATAATGAACATGTAGAAATGACTTCAGATGATGAAGAAACAAATATACCTATAATAATATTGGGAAATAAATATTCAGCATCAGCATCAGAAATTGTAATATCAGCACTAATAGATAATAAAAAAGCAACATTTATAGGAGAAAAAACTTATGGAAAAGGTGTTATTCAAACAGTTTTTGAAACTTCTACAAAATCAGCTCTTAAATTAACAACATTAGAATATTTCAGACCAAATAAAGAAAAAATACATAAAATAGGTATTAAACCGGATATTGAAGTTAAGATAGATGAAACTAAAAAAGATAGTAAAGGTGTAGTTATTGATGCTCAACTTAATAGAGCTATAACAGAATTAAATAAATAAAAAGAAATAGAAGTATAAGTATAAGGAGAAAGATGTGTCAGAAGAAAATTTTATTCAAGAAGATATTAATAAACTAATGAAAGTAAGAATTGAAAAATTAGAAGAGTTAAAAAAGGAAAAGAAAAACCCTTTTGTTATAACTGAATATAATAGGGATTCATTTACTAAAGAAATAATAGATGATTTTGATAAATATGAAGGTAAAGATGTCTCTATAGCAGGTAGATTAATGCTTAAAAGAATTATGGGGAAAGCTTCTTTTGCACATGTCCAAGATAGCACTGGAAGAATACAAATTTATGTTAGCATAAATGACTTAGGGGAAGAAGCATATTCAGAATTTAAGAAACTTGATTTGGGAGATATTATAGGATTAAAAGGCTTTGTATTTAAATCTAAAACTGAAGAAATAACAATTCATGCAACTGAATTAATTCTTTTATCAAAAGGTATTAGACCGCTTCCAGACAAACATAGTGGAATTAAAGATGTAGATGAAAGATATAGACATAGAGAAGTAGACTTAATTGTTAATCCTGAAGTTAAAGAAGTTTTTAAAACAAGAATAAAAATACTTAATGAAATTAAAAATTATTTAAATACTCATGATTTTTTAGAGGTAGAAACTCCTATACTACAAACTGTTGCAGGAGGAGCTGCTGCTAAACCTTTTAAAACATATCATAATACATTAAATTTAGAAATGTATTTAAGAATAGCAAATGAATTGTTCTTAAAAAGATTAGTAATAGGTGGTTTTGACAGAGTTTATGAAATGGGTAAAATGTTTAGAAATGAAGGAATTAGTATTAAGCACAATCCTGAGTTTACTAATATAGAACTTTATGCAGCATATTTAAATTATTTTGATATGATGGATTTAACTGAAGATATGATTAAAACAGTGGCAGAAAATGTATTAGGAAAAACATTAATACAATATGATGATTTGGAAATAAATTTAGGTTCTCCTTGGAAAAGAATTACTATGATGGATTCTATTAAAGAAGAAACAGGAATAGATTTTAATGGTATAAAAACAGATGAAGAAGCAATAGCTTTAGCAAAAGAAAAAAATATTGAAGTAGACCCTTCTAAAAAAACAAGAGGCGGTATAATGAATATCTTTTTTGAAGAATTTGTAGAAGAAACATTGATACAACCTACATTTGTATACAATTATCCTATAGAAATATCACCACTTGCAAAGAAGTTATCAGAAGATGAAAGACTAACTCAAAGATTTGAATTATTTATTGGTGGAAGAGAATATGCTAATGCCTATTCTGAATTAAATGACCCAGTGGATCAATTTGAAAGATTTGAAGATCAATTAAGACAAAGAGAATTAGGAGATGAAGAAGCAAATTTAGTAGATAAAGATTTCTTACAAGCTATGGAATATGGTATGCCTCCTATGGGTGGATTAGGTATAGGAATTGATAGATTAATTATGCTTTTAACTAATTCATCATCAATTAGAGATATATTATTATTTCCAACAATGAAGCCATTAGAGCATGAAGAGAATAAGGAATAAGGAATAAAAAAGTAAAAGTAAAAGAAATAAGTAGCTATATTATGAAAATTTAAGGTTGACAAAATATATTATAACCTTTAAAATATAGCTTATATGGTGGAAGTAGCGTAGCTGGTTAACGCGTCAGTCTGTGGAACTGAAGATCACGGGTTCGATTCCCGTCTTCCACACCATAGGGCTGTAGCCAAGCGGTAAGGCAGTGGACTTTGAATCCATCATGCGTAAGTTCGAATCTTACCAGCCCTGCCAAAAAACCACTTTAAGGTGGTTTTTTAATTATATATTTAA
>CAZCCM010000054.1:0-3675 GCA_964497325.1 uncultured Lachnospiraceae bacterium
ATATATATAATTTTAATAGCAAAAATAACAAAAAGGACAAAATGTTTTCTATTATATATACAGGAGATATTGAAAAAGATGCTATAAAAAAACTATTAGAATTAGATGAGTTAGGGAAAAGTACATTTAGTTTAAAGTCAGATATATTAAAAGTTCCACATCATGGTTCGAAATATTCTTTAAATGAAAAATTCTTAAAAAAAATAAATCCAAATATATCTATTATATCTGCAGCTGAAAATAATATTTATGGGCATCCTCATAGGGAGGTTTTGGAATCATTGGAGGAAGTAGGCTCTAAAATATATAAGACAAATATATCAGGAGAGATATTTTTAACAGAAAATGAGATATTTTCTTATTGAAAAATATTGATTTCTGTAATATAGTAAACTTTAGAATTGAGAGTGAAATGTTTGGTCAAGATATAGGTATAGATTTAGGTACTGCAACTATAATTGCATATGTTAGAGGGAAGGGCATTGTTTTAAGAGAGCCTTCTGTTGTTGCTGTAAATAGAAAGACAGATGAAGTATTAGCTGTAGGTAATGAAGCTAGAAGAATGATTGGTAGAACTCCAGACAATATTATTGCTATTAGACCTTTAGAAGGTGGAGTAATTTCAGAATATAAATATGCAGAAAAAATGTTAAAAACTTTTTTAAATAAAATTTCTAAAGGTGGTATATTTTCACCAAGAGTAATGGTATGTGTTCCTTCTACAATAACTGAGGTAGAAAAAAAAGCAGTTATAGATGTAATATTAGCTGCAGGAGCAAAGAAGGTATATTTAATACAAGAACCAATAGCAGCAGCAATTGGAGCAGGATTAGATATTTCTAAACCTTATGGGAATGTAGTTATAGATGTAGGTGGAGGAACAACAGATATTGCAGTTATAGCATTAGATGGAGCAGTCGTTAGTAAGTCTGTTAAGATAGCGGGAGATAATTTTGACGAAGCAATAATCCAACATTTAAAGAAAAAGTTTAATTTAGTTGTAGGAAAAATTACAGCTGAAGAAGCAAAGAAAAATATAGGAACAGTATCTCCTAAAAGTACTCATAAGGAGATGGAAATTACGGGAAGAGATTTAATAACAGGGCTTCCTAAAACTGAAATGATAACATCTAAAGATATGTATGAGGCATTGTCAGATTTAGCTTTAGATTTAATAGAAGAATTTATACAGCTTTTAGAATCAACACCACCAGAGTTAGTTGCGGATATATCATCAAAAGGAATATATATGACAGGTGGTGGTTCTTTAATAGATGGTATGGATAAATTACTTACAAAACAAACCGGAATTAATGTAGTTGTTGCTGAAGATGCATTGTCTTGTGTTGCTGTAGGAACTGGCAAAGCATTAGAAAAAATGGAGCCAGAAGATCGGAATATTTGGATTTAGAAAAAAATGAAAGTATCTTTTTATACATTAGGTTGTAAAGTAAATCAATATGAAACAAATGCTATAATCCAGAAGTTTGAAGCTTCTGGTTTTCAAGTTGTACCTTGGGGAGAGTTTGCAGATATCTTTGTTATAAATACTTGTACTGTAACTAATATGGCTGATAGGAAATCAAGACAAATTTTAAGAAGACCTAAGAAAATAAATAAAGATTCTATTGTAATTGCAATGGGCTGTTATGTACAGGCGGATACTACTAATATGAATAAAGATTTAGATGTAGATATAGCGGTAGGTTCAGATGATAAAGAAAATGTAATAGAAATAGTAAAAGAGCATTTAAATAAAGAAAAAAAATTATCATTAAGAACAGAATCAAAAAGAGATAAAAAACTAGAGCATTCATTTAGATATAAAGTGTCAGATATAATGGAAAGATGTGAGTTTAATGAGTTAGGAATAACTGAATATACAGATACAAATAGAGCATATATTAAAATACAAGATGGTTGTGAACAATATTGTACATACTGTATTATACCATATGTTAGAGGAAGAATAAGAAGTAGAAAAAAAGAAAATATAATAAAAGAAGTAGAAGCTTTGGTTAAAAAAGGAATAAAAGAAGTAGTTTTAACTGGCATACATGTTGCTTCATATGGGAAAGACTTCAATAATAATTATGGGCTAATTGACATTATTGAAGAATTGAATAATGTTGATGGCTTAAAAAGAATTAGACTTAGTTCTATAGAACCAACATATTTTACTGATGAAATTTTAAATAGACTTAGTAAAGTTAATAAACTTTGTAATCATTTTCATTTATCTTTACAATCAGCCTCTAATGAAGTTTTAAAAAAAATGAATAGAAAATATACTGTTGAAGAATATTCAAAAATAATAGAGAAGATAAGAAAAACCTTTAAAGATGTTATGCTAACTACGGATATAATAGTAGGATTTCCAGGAGAAACAGAAGAAGATTTTAATGTTACATATAATAATTTAAAAAAACTTAAGTTTTACAAAATTCATGTATTTAAATATTCTAGAAGAAAAGGAACTATTGCAGATAAGATGGATAACCAGATTATAGATTCTGAAAAGACTAAAAGAAGTAATCTTATATTAAAATTATCGGATAAGCATATGGAAGAATATATGAAAAAATGTATTGGAAAATCTTTAGATATATTATTTGAAGAAATTAAAGATGAATATCTAGTTGGTCATACTACAAATTATATAATGGTATATTTAGATATTAATAAACTTAAAGAAAAAAATGTAAATCCAAATACATATATAAATGAGATTAAAAAAGTAGAAATTTATAAATGTGAAGTTAAGGATAATGAAACTAAAGTATTTGGTAAAATATAAATTAATTAATATTGTAATCAAAATGTAATAAAAAAATATGTATATTGTTACTGTAAAAATATTGCATCTGTGATATATTAAAAACAAGTTAAGGGCTATTTAAATAGCGAGGAGGACAAAAGATGTTAGAATATAGATTAACAGAAGATGGAGTTTTAATAGAGAAAGAAGTTAATGTTGTTGAAAATGTTATGAAAGAAATTAATGGTGAAGCACAAGCTGTATCTGAAGAATTTGAGGCAGTTTCACAAGAAACTATGCCTGTTAAACAAGGATTTTGGCAAAAATTTAAAAAATTTATGTTTCAAGAAGTAGATCTTATGGCACCAGTAGATTTTACTTTAAGACTTACTCCTTATGAGTCAAAAGTTTTAAAAGAAGTAAAAGATTTCTGGATGCAAGATGTTAGAAATGATTTTAAATGGAATTAGGCTATAATATTATTTAATGATTAATATTAAGTTAGTAATTTATTTTGTTATCTAAAAATATAGAAACTTAGAATATTTCTAAGTTTCTAATTTATTTTTAAAATCAAAAAAAATAAATTTTAATATTATGTTTGACAATAGAAGATATTTTTTGTATAATATTTTTTATCAAGGTCGCTTAGCTCAGTTGGTAGAGCATCTGCCTTACAAGCAGGGGGTCATAGGTTCGAGCCCTATAGCGACCACCATTATGGCGCAGTAGTTCAGCTGGTTAGAATGCTAGCCTGTCACGCTAGAGGTCGAGGGTTCGAGTCCCTTCTGCGTCGCCACTATAAGAAGACGCTCAATATTGAGCCTTTTTTTATAAAAGCCTTCATAGCTCAGTTGGTAGAGCAAAGGACTGAAAATCCTTGTGTCCGTGGTTCAATTCCACGTGAAGGCACCATA
>CAZCCM010000055.1:0-3661 GCA_964497325.1 uncultured Lachnospiraceae bacterium
AGATAAATGGAAATAATTGAAATAAAAATGCAAACTACTATGGAGGGTTTAATTACAAATTTATATATTGTATATGATAAAGAATTAAAAGATGCAATGGTTATAGACCCAGTAACAGATGTTAATAAAATTATTAAAACAATAAAAGAAAATGATTTAAATTTAAAATACATATTGTATACACATTGTCATGCAGACCATATAGGTGCATTAAGTGATTTAAAAAAAGAATATAAAGAAGCTGAAATAATTGGCTCTCTAATTGAATCTGAAAATATAAATAATCCACAAGTAACACAACAAGAAAGCTTTGGATTAAAATTAGAAAAAATAAATACAGACATTAAAGTAGTAGACAAAGATATTATAACTTTAGGAAATATTACTTTTGAGGTTATATTAACACCAGGACATACCAGTGGTGGGATATCTATATATTCAAAAGAAAATAAAACAGTGTTTACTGGTGATACACTTTTTGTAAGAGGTTATGGAAGAACAGACTTACCTACAGGAGATATGACACAAATGTATATTTCATTAAGAAAATTACTAAAACTTCCAAAGGATACTAAAGTTTTTCCAGGACATGGAAATAATGGCACTATAAATGATTGTAAATAGGAGGATAAAATGTTTAAAAAACCAAGAGGAACTGAAGATATATTTGGAGAAGAGTTTGAAAAATACAAATTTTTAAAAGATACAGTGTATGATATTGGTATTAGATATGGTTTTTCAGGAATAGTAACACCTGTTTTTGAAAGTGCGGAACTATTCATGAGAACTATAGGAGAAGAAACTGATGTAGTACAAAAAGAAATGTATACTTTCCAAGATAAGTCTGATAGATCTATGGCACTTCGTCCAGAAGGAACAGCAGGTATAATGAGAGCATATATTGAAGAAGGAATATTTAATAATGGTGCCCCAACAAAATTAATGTATTTTTTACCAATGTATAGATATGAAAAAGTACAAAAAGGAAGACAAAGAGAATTTTCTCAATTTGGAATAGAACTATTACAATCTCCTAATCCTATTGCTGATTTTGAAGTAATAAATTTATCAATAAACATGCTAGTAGCTTTAGGAATAGCAAGAGAAGACTATATATTAAAAATAAATAGTATAGGTTGTGAATCATGTAGGAAGGATTATAAGGCTGAATTAAAAAAATATGTTGAAGATAATATAGATGACTATTGTGTAGATTGTAAGAGGAGAAAAGATACAAATATTTTAAGAGTATTAGATTGTAAAGTTGAAAGATGTAAAGAATTAAATCAAAATGCTCCTAGTATTTTAGATTATTTATGTGACGACTGTAAAGATCATTTTGATCAATTAATTATGTATTTAGAGAATGAAGATGTAGAGTATGAAATAGATAATAAAATTGTTAGAGGCTTAGACTACTATAATAGAACTGTATTTGAAATTCAAGATAAGGATGGAAAAGCTATTTTAGGTGGTGGAAGATATGATAGATTATCAGAGTTATTAGGTGGAAAAGAAACTCCAGCTATCGGATTTGCAGTAGGTGTAGAAAGATTAATGGAACTTTTTGAACTTCCTAAAGAAAAAAGAAAAAGAACAGATTTTTACATAGTGTCAAATATGGCAGACGAAAATAAAGAAAAAACTAATTTATTAGCAAAAGAGTTAAGAAGTAAAGGTTATACAGTAGAAATTGATTTATTAGATAGATCTTTTAATGCACAAATGAAACATGCAAATAAGTTGAGAACAAAAATTGCATTAATACTTGGTGAAGATGAAATTAACAATGATGAAATCATTATTAAAAACATGGATGATGGAGATGAAACTAAAACAGAGTTTAATTTGTTTTTAGATACGATTATATAGTTTAATGTAGAGAATAAACCAGTAAGTATTAATAAAAATATTGAAGAAGAGAGAAACTATGAGATATATTTCAGTAGGAGATGTTGTAGGATATCAAGGAATTGAATTTTTAAAAAAACAACTTCCAAAGTTAATTGAAGAAAATGATATAGATTTTGTAATAGTTAATATAGAAAATATTGCAGATGGTTTAGGAGTTGATGATGCTTCATATAGTAAAATGCTAGAGATAGAAAATATTGACTGCTTTGTATTAGGAAATCATACATGGGATAAATCTGAAGTGAAAAAACATATTACAGAGAAGAAAGTTGTAAGACCATATAATTATGGAAATATGCCTGGAAGTGGAATAAGATATTTTAAGAAAAATAATAATGATATATTTGTTATACAATTAATGGGTGAAGTAAATATAAATAAGAAGTTAGAAAATCCTTTTACCTCATTTGATAAGGCATTAGATGAAATTGATGAATATATAGAAAAAAATAATAAATTTAAAAATTTAAATGAAGAAGGATACATAAATAAAGAAAAAACAATTGTATTATTAGATTTTCATGCTGATGCAACTTCTGAAGTTATAATGATGGGTTACTATGCAGATGGAAGAGCTTCTTCTATATTATCAACACATACACATGTTCAGACTGCTGATGAAAGAATTCTTCCAAAAGGAAGTGCATATATAACAGATATAGGAATGACAGGACCATATGAATCTGTTATTGGTATGGATATTGAAGTAGCTTTTAATAGATTTATTAAACATACTAAGAGTAAATATAATGTGTCAACTTCTAAAAGTAACATATTGTGTGCAGTAGTAATAGATATAGATGATATAACTAAAAAAGCAAGGGATATAAAAAGAATAAGGATTGTAGAAAATGAGTAAATTTATTAAATTTATTTTTATAGTTTTAATAATAGGAATAGTAGTTTTTCTATCTATTTTAGTATTTAAATCAAGAGATAGCGGAGAAGAAAATAAAATATCTAAGATTATTGAGGAAGATGAAAGTTATCAAGATGATATAAGATTAGCAGTTGCAGATTTAGATTCGTTAAATCCTATACTAAGTAATAATAGGAATGTTTATGAAACTTCAAAAGTTATTTATGAACCTTTAGTTACTTTAGACATGAATTATAGAAAAAAATATGCATTAGCTGAAAGAATTGAAAAGAAAAACGATACTCAGTATGTTGTATATTTAAGAGAAGCTAAGTGGCATGATGGAAGTGATGTAAAGTCAGAGGATTTTCATTTTACTATAAAAATGATAAATTCCACAGACTCTATTTATAAAGAAAATATAGCAAAAATTGCAAGTATTAAATCTATTAATGATAAATCCTTTATTATTACTTTGAAATCGCCTCAATCATATTTTGAATATAACTTAACTTTTCCTGTAATGAAAAAGATAAGTGAAAAAACTTTTAAAGATAAAACAAAGATACCAATAGGAACAGGTTTATTTAAATTTAAAGAATCAAAAAACAATATAGTAAGTTATGAAATATTTGAGGATTATTGGAATAAAGAAGCTGTAGAAAAATCAAAATTTAGATATTTATATATTTATCTATATGATACCATAGGAGAAGTATACAATGCATTTAAATCAGGAAATATAGATATTATAAATGCTTTAAATAAAAATTATGTTGAACAAATAGGTACTTTTGGATATAAAGATATTGAATACAAATCAAGGGATTTTCATTTTCTTGCATTTAATACAAAAGTAGTAAATAAGAATGTTAGAAAAGCAATTTC
>CAZCCM010000056.1:0-3612 GCA_964497325.1 uncultured Lachnospiraceae bacterium
AGATAAGCATAAAAGAAAACATTAAAAATAATACTAAAACATATAACTTTGAAATGAAGTTATTGTTAATCAATGAAGTTATGTAAGTAGATTTATTTGAGATGAGTGTTAAGTAATAATAAAGGTCAATAAATAGTAAATATTAAAGTATAAATTAAAAGGACAATTTACTTTTGAAAGTTATCCTTTTTAAAATTATAGAGAAAATTAAGGGAAAAGATTAAAAATAAAATGAAATTAAAAATAAAATATGGTATAATATAAGATATCTTTTGGGGGATCTTATGATAGAAAGAATTGATAATAGGATAGAGAACTTAGGTGATGACTTAAAATCATCAATTAAAGAGAGATCAAAACTTCAAGTATGTGCTTCAGTGTTTTCTATGTATGGTTACAAAGCTTTAAGAAAAGAGTTAGAGAAAATAGATTATATGCAGTTTATATTTACAGATCCCACTTTTATAAAAGATATCCCTGAATCAAAATTTAAAAAAGAATTTGAAATTAATTCAAATAATAGAATTCGCTCAATCGCAGGAACAAATTTTGAAGTTAAATTAAAAAACGAACTTACTGGTAAAGCCATTGCTATGGAATGTGCTAACTGGATTAATAATAAAGTAGAGTTTAAAAGTAATGTAGGTAAAGGAGAGATACAACATTTTATGAATGTTGAAAATGAAGAGGACTCTCTTCTTTATTTAAATATGCGAGAGTTTAGTAGTGCAGGATTTGGATATGAAAGAGATGATTCATTGTTTAGTACTATTACAAAGATTAGTGAAGACTATAAAGAAACAAAATATTATTTAAGTGCTTTTGATCAAATTTGGAATGATAAAAATAATTTAGAAGATGTAACAGAAGATGTTGTTGAATTTATAACTAATTTGTATCAAGAAAACCCACCTGAATATATTTACTATGTAACACTATATAATATCTTTAATGAATTTTTAGAAGATATAACTGAAGATGAACTTGCAGATGAAGCTACAGGTTTCAAAAATTCTAAAATTTGGAATATGTTATATGATTTTCAAAAGGATGCAGCTTTAGGAATAATTAATAAATTAGAAAGACATAACGGATGTATATTAGCTGATAGTGTTGGCTTAGGAAAGACATTCACAGCATTAGCTGTTATGAAATATTATCAAGAAAGAAACAAAAGTGTTCTAGTTTTATGCCCTAAAAAGTTAGCAGAAAACTGGAATACTTTTAATTCTAATTATAAAGACAATATTTTAGAAGAGGATAGATTTAATTATCATGTGTTGTTTCACACTGATTTATCTAGAAGAAAAGGTTATTCAAATGGTCTAGATTTATCACGTATAAATTGGAGTAATTATAATTTAATTGTTATAGACGAATCACATAATTTTAGAAACAATTCAGCAAGAAAAGATAGAGAAACAAGATATGATAGATTATTAAATGAAGTTATAAAAAAAGGAGTTAAAACTAAAATACTTATGCTATCAGCAACTCCTGTAAATAATAGGTTTTTAGATTTAAAGAACCAACTAGCTTTAGCATATGAAGGTAAAACTCATGAAATAGATGGAAAGATTAGTGAAACAAGATCTATAGATACAATTCTTAAAAATGCACAAAATGCATTTAATGATTGGGCTAAACTTGAGCCAGAATCTAGAACTAATCAAGCTTTACTAGATAAATTAAATACTAATTTTGATTTCTTTAAATTATTAGATAGTGTTACTATTGCGAGAAGTAGGAAACATATTGAAAAATATTATGATATGTCTGCTATAGGTAAATTCCCAACTAGATTAAAACCTGTTACTGAAAGACCAGATATAACTGATATTGATAATTTCTTAACTATAGAAGAAATATATAAAACATTATCTAAATTAAACATGAGTGTTTACTCACCTTTTGATTATATACTTGCTGATAAATTATCAGACTATGAAGATCTGTATGACACTATGGTTGCTGATGGAAGAGTTAATCTTAGACAGTCTGATCGTGAAAGAAGTTTAAAAGTTTTAATGAGAATCAATTTATTAAAAAGATTAGAAAGTTCTGTTGAATCTTTTAGACTAACTTTAGATAAAATTATAGCCAAGCTAGAGAGTACATTATTAGCAATAGAAAATTTTGAGACAAATAGATTTTCAACTGAAATAGAAGATGTTGACATTAGTAATTATAATACAGATGAAGATGTTGAAGACTTATTAGATGATGAATTTAGTATTGGTGACAAAGTTAAAATAAAGCTTGAAGATATGAATACATTAGGTTGGAAAACTGATTTATCTAAAGACCTTGATATTCTAAAAGAATTATCATATGAAATGAAGAAAATAACTCCTGAACATGATACTAAGTTAAAAAGATTAAAAGAATTAATTGCAGATAAAGTAACAAATCCTATTAATCCAGAAAATAGAAAAGTTGTTATATTCAGTGCTTTTGCAGATACTGTTGATTACTTATATAAAAATCTATCATTAGGATTAAAACAAAAATATAATTTAGATTCAGCTAAAATAAAAGGTAACGGAAATAATGATTGTACTTTAAACATATATAAAGACTTTAATAACTTGCTAATGAACTTTTCTCCTAAGTCTAAAAATAGAAAAGTATTACAATCTGAAGCAACAGAAGAAATAGAGGTTTTAATTGCCACAGATTGTATTAGTGAAGGACAAAATTTACAAGATTGTGATTATTTAATAAATTATGATATTCATTGGAATCCAGTAAGAATTATTCAAAGATTTGGGCGTATAGATAGAATAGGATCAGAAAATGAAGTTATTCAATTAGTTAATTTCTGGCCTAATATGTCTTTAGATGACTATATTGATTTAAAAAGTAGAGTTGAAAACAGAATGTTGATGTTAGATATTTCTGGAACAGGTGAAGATAATGTCTTAACTAATAAATCTAGTGATGTTGAATATAGAAAAGAACAATTACAAAAACTACAAGAAGAAGTGTTAGACTTAGAAGATATGAATACTGGAATATCTATAATGGACTTAGGATTAAATGATTTTAGGATGGATTTAGTAGATTATATAAAAAACAATGGTGATTTAGACAAAGTTCCTAATGGAATGCATTCTGTTGTTCATTCTGATATTGAAAGAGGCATTAAACCAGGTGTTATATATGTCCTTAAAAATATTAATCAAGGTGTAAATATAGATAATATGAATCAATTGCATCCATATTATTTAGTTTACATACAAGAAGATGGAACAATATTATCTAATCACTTAAATGTTAAAACTACATTAGACATATTAAGAGGTTTATCTAAAGATATTCATGAACCTATTAAAAGTGCATATTATAAGTTTAATTCTAATACAGATGATGGTAAAGACATGAAGCTATACTCTAATCTTTTAAATGAAAGTATAGATTCTATAATAAATATTAAGGAAGAATCAGATATAGATAGCTTATTTACTCCTGGTGGTACTACTATGTTAAAGAATGATATTAAAGGTTTAGAGGATTTTGAGCTAATTACTTTTATGGTGGTGATATAGATGACAGAAAAAGAACATAAATTTATAAGTGGAATTGGAGGGTATTTTTTTAAGCTAAGAGATA
>CAZCCM010000057.1:0-3556 GCA_964497325.1 uncultured Lachnospiraceae bacterium
CTACTAATTCAGATTTGTTCATGTTTACCTCCTAAATTTGTTTAGATTGTTTTTTATTTACACATCATTATGAACTTTATGATATGCATTTATTGCTACAAAACTGTATATTTATACAGTCTTTTTAAGCTAATCTTAATATAGCACATAACAAAAAATGCTTCAAGTTAAAAAGGTTGAAAAATCAAAATTTTTTATTTAAATCTTTTTATTTTATTCCTTTAAAACTCATTTCCTCTTAGAAATATAGGGACTTCCAGCCTTTTTTTTCCTTCTGCTTGAATTTCCAATATTTCAAGAAAATTATGAGATGTTTTAACAAAAAGTCTATCATTAATTCTAAAAATATCATTTGTTATATATTTAACACCACACTCTTCTATCAAATCTACTATCTCTTCACTTGTTATTTCTCTACTCTTCCATATCTTATATCTTTTACCATGAATTTCTGTATAACAGCAAAGAAAAGGATTTAAACCTTTAACTAAATTATTTATTTTATAAGCTTCCATATTAAAATCAATTTTAGCTAACTCTTTTTTTATTAAAGGTGCATAACTTGCTTCTCCTTCTTGTGGAATTCCTTTTATATCACCTTTATCTATTCTATCTAATGTATCTACTAATAACTCAGCTCCAACATCAGCTAATTTTTCAAATAATGTACCTGAATTATCATCCTCTTCTATAATAACTTCTTTTTGTAGTAGTATATCTCCTTCATCCATTTTTTCATTCATATACATTGTTGTAATTCCAGTAACTTTATCTCCATTAATTAATGACCACTGTATGGGTGCAGCTCCTCTATATTTAGGAAGTAAAGAACCATGAACATTAATTGCTCCTTTTTTAGGTATCTCTAAAATTTCTTTTGGCAATATCTTACCATATGCAACAACAACTAAAAGATCTAAATCCATATTTTTTAATTCTTCTATTAATTCAGTATTATTTTTTAATTTTTCTGGTTGATAAATTTTTAAATTATGTTCTAAAGCTAATTCTTTTACAGGCGAAGATGTAAGTATCTTACCCCTTCCCTTTGGTTTATCAGGATTAGTAATTACTCCTTTTATATTAACTTTCTTTGATTGAATAATTTTTTCTAATGATTTTCTTGCAAAATCTGGTGTTCCCATAAATATTATATTCATATTTCCTCGCTTCCTAGTTATGCATAAATACTTGATTTTTTTACCTTTTTAATGCATAATATATATAGAAAAGTTTAATTTTATACTTTAAAAAATTAAATTACACCTTCTGTGTAAAATAATCAATTGAAAGGCTTACTATGAATAAATTATATAAGAAACTAAAAACAGATGCAAATACATTTTGGGGTTTTATTTTAACTTTAATTTGTATTTTTTTAGCAGTTGATAGAGCCTCTGAAATGATTTTAATGATGACTACTGGTATAGGATACTCTTATTGGAGCATGTTTACATATGCTCTTGTATTTTTATTACCATTTGTTACTTTTAAAATAATTTTAGAATCAAAATTTATGACACATGATAATTTTAAAGTTTCACTATTTGTGTTTTATGGTTCACTTTTTGCTGTATATCTTTCAGCATTTGGTACACAGCTTCTTAATCAAGGAGGTTGGTTATTATTTTTATCTGTACCTGGCTATGAAACTATTGTGCATGAAGATTTAAAACTTGTTAAGGCAGCCTTTACTGCTATATCTCTTCTTATTCCATTTTATGCAATAGATAAAATATATTTTTGGTTTAGATGGTTTGTTGTAGAAGATGATGAATTTTATGACGCTTTAATTAAACAAGATGGATTTAAGTTAGGTCCTTCATTGAAAAAGACTGGTCCTTATTCATTTGAAACAACTATTGCTAGAGATAAAATACAAGGTAATTTTGCTGTTATGTCTGAAGAAGGTAGATTCCAACATACATTAGTAGTTGGCCCAACTGGTTCTGGTAAAACAGCATTATACATGGAGCCAATGATTGCAAAAGATCTTGAAAAAAAGTTTTTCTTTAGAGGTGCAGTAAGATCTTTAGGTCATGCATTATTAAAAGCAAATATAGCTGAAGTAAAAGAAAAATATAAAAATTCAGACTTAAACTCTAATTTTAGTTTAAATATGATACAACCTATAAAAGGTAGAGAAAAATTATATAACACTTATTTAGCAAAAATAAAAACAAGTTTAGATGAAGACGACATGACAACTAAAGATTTAGGAATTGTTTATCTTGCCTCTGAAATTGAATCAATAGAAAAATTAATTAAGGTTGCAGATGCATATGGTATTGATTACAAAATAGTTGATGCATTAGATCCTGCTGCTTATGGAATCAATCCTTTCGCAAACCCTAGCCCTGAGGGAGCAGCAATGGCAGTTTCTGCAATGTTAAATTCTATGATGTCTGCTGCAACAGGTGAAACAAGTGTAAAAGAAAACTTTGATACTACAAGAGCTGTAGAAAATGTTTCAATATTGCTTAAAGTAGCATATGCAAAAAAATATGGACAAATGCTTCCTACTTTGGAAGATGTATATAAACTACTATCTAACTTTGACTTAATTCAAGTTTTAACTGAAGAAATGAAAGAAGATGAAGATTTTGTTAAGGAACATGCTGTAAGAATAGCTTATCTTGAAAAAAACTTTTACAAAAATTCACCTGGTAGAGAAAAAACTGAAGGTTATGTAGAAATGGCTGTTGCATTATTAGAAAATTTCTTAACAAATAAAAATATGAAAAATTTATTTACTAATAGAACTCATAATATAGATTTTGATGAATCAATGAGAAATGGTGATGTTATATTTTTATGTACAAGAAGAGGAAGAATTAGTGGAACAGCTTATGATTTGTTCCATATGTACATGTCAATAGTTCTTAGATTTATAAAAGGTGGTCTACTTAAAAAAGTTGATGTACAAGGTCAACCATTACCATACTTTATGTACATAGATGATTTTGGTCCTTTCCTTTCAGATAAAAATGCAGAAATGTTCTCAATGGCAACTAAAAGTCGTGTAGGAATTTCAATTGCAGTAAATAATTTAGAAGAAATTAAAAAATCTTCTAATTATTATACATATCTAAACGCTCTTAGAAATAGAGTTATTATGTCAGGACTTACTTTCCCTGAATGTAAATTCTGGGCAGTAGATGATTTCCCTGTTACACGTATATGGGCTGATGTAAGTCATTCTACAGATGATTCTTCTGTAGAAAATATCATGAACGAAGAAAATATGTCTAAAGCATATTTAAAATGGGAACAAGTGGTAAACCCTGGAGAAATGTTTGTTATGAAGTTTAAAACTTGTGCTTTTAAAGTTAAAAATAGTTCAGGAAGATATACAGCTGGTATGGGTAAATTAGATTTTATAGATAAAAAACATTTATCACCAGAGCCACAAAAATTTTATGATTTTAACGCTTTTTTAAATAAAAATAATCATAAAAAATCTTCATCTAAATTTGCTAATCCTTTTGCAAAAAGAGATTCATCTAAAACTGTAGATGAATCACCTGATTCCTTTGCAGATGATGATACTGACATT
>CAZCCM010000058.1:0-3407 GCA_964497325.1 uncultured Lachnospiraceae bacterium
GATATTGATGTAACAAATAAAAAAGTTTTAGTAAGATGTGATTTTAATGTACCAATGGATAAAGAAGGAAATATAACAGATAGCAGGAGAATTACATCAGCACTTCCAACAATTAAGTATTTAATGGATAAAAAGAATAAAGTAATTCTATGTTCACATTTAGGAAGACCTGATGGAGAGTGGAAGGAGGAATTTTCTTTAAAACAAATTGTAGATGAAGTATCTAAACAATTAGGAGTAAAGGTAAAATTTATTGATGATATTGTTGGAGAAAAAGCTAGAAAAGCAGTAGAAGACTTAAAAGAAGGTGAAGTACTACTTTTAGAGAACTTAAGATTTGATGAAAGAGAAGAGAAAAATGACAAAGAATTTTCTAAAGAATTAGCTTCACTTGCAGAATACTATGTAAATGATGCATTTGGAACAGCACATAGAGCACACTCTTCTACAGCAGGAGTTGGAGAGTTTTTACCATCAGTTGGTGGATTCTTAATGGAAAAAGAAATCAATTATTTAGGAAAAGCTTTAGAAGATCCAGAGAGACCATATGTAGCATTATTAGGCGGTAAAAAGGTAATAGATAAAATAATAATACTATCATCAATGCTAGATGCTGTTGATGCTTTAATAATTGGTGGAGGAATGGCAACAGTTTTCTTTAAAGCAATGGGCCTTGAAGTAGGAAAATCTTTCTTTGAAGAAGGTAGTGATAAAGAAGCAAAGAAGATAATTGATAAAGCTAAAGAAAAGAATGTTAGAATATTACTTCCGATAGATTTAGTAGTGGCAGATGATATAGACTCTAAGGATATAGAAATTGTTGAATATACAAATATACCAAAAGATAAAGCTGTATATGACATTGGACCAAAGACTAGAGAAAATTTTATAGCAGAATTATCAAAAGCTAAAACTATATTTTGGAATGGACCATTAGGTGTATTTGAGAAAGAAGAATTTGCAAAAGGTACAAATGAAATTGCTAATGCAATCGCAGACTTTAACTGTATAAGTATAGTAGGAGGAGGAGATTCAGCCGCAGCAGTAGAAAATATAGGTTTAGATAGTGAGTTTTCACATATATCAACTGGAGGAGGAGCTTCTTTAGAATTTATAGAAGGAAAAGAACTACCAGGGATAGCAGTGTTAGAAGACAAATAGAAGGAAGGGCAAATGAAATATATAATGGGAAATTGGAAGATGAATATGCTTCCAAATGATACATTAAAGTATATTGAACTACTTGATGAAAAATTAAAAGCAATTGAAAATATTTCAGAAGAAGTGAAAATTAATCTTTATGTACCATACATTAACATATTTTATGCTAACTTAATGGCACAAGAGACACAAATTAAAATAGGTGCACAAAATATGTATTATGAAAATTCAGGTGCATTTACAGGTGAAATATCAGCAGAAATGTTAAAATCTGTTGATATTTATTCAGTTTTATTAGGACATTCAGAAAGAAGACATATCTTAAATGAAACTGATGAAGACATAAACAAGAAAATTATTAAATCTCAAGATGAAGGAATTCAAGCAATATTTTGTATTGGTGAAACTTTGGAAGAAAAGGAAGAAGGAAGAACTAAAGAAATATTAATAGATCAAATAATTAAAGGTTTAAATAATGTTAATATTAAAGACATAATAATAGCATATGAGCCTGTATGGGCAATAGGTACTGGTAGAGTTTGTGACGTAAATACAGCAAATGATATTTGTGGCGAAATAAAATCAGTAGTAAAAGAAAAATATGATAGAGACATTCCAGTATTATATGGTGGAAGTGTTAAACCAGAAAATTCAAAAGAAATATTAGATAAAGAAAATATAGATGGATTATTAGTTGGAGGAGCAAGTCTTAATGTAGAAGATTTCTTTAATATAATAACATCTGCAAGGGGTGATAAAAGATGATAAAAACAGTAATGTTAATGATACTAGATGGATTTGGAATTAATCCAAAAGAAGAAGGTAATGCAGTAAAATTAGCAAATATGCCTTATTATAATAGATTATTAGAAGAGTATCCTAATAATACATTAATAACTTCAGGAGAAGCTGTAGGATTACCAGCAGGGCAAATGGGAAATTCAGAAGTAGGTCATACAAATATTGGAGCTCGGAAGAATTGTATATCAAGACTTACTTAAAATTAATAGAGAAATAGATTCAGGAGAGTTTTTTTCTAATCCTGTTTTAGTAGAAGCAGTAGAAAAAGCAAGGAATGATAATACTAATTTACATATAATGGGATTAGTTTCTGACGGTGGAGTACATAGTCATATAAGACATTTAAAATCTATATTAGAACTTGCAAAAAGAAAAGGATTAGAACAAGATAAAGTATTTGTTCATGCATTTTTAGATGGAAGAGATACACCTCCTACATCAGGATTAAAGTATATTCAAGATTTAGAAAATGCTTTGGAAGAAAAACAAGTTGGAAAAATTGCTACAATTTCTGGAAGATATTATGCAATGGATAGAGATAATCGTTGGGATAGAGTTGAAAAAGCATATAAAGCTATAATGAATGGAGAAGGAATTACATCAAATAGTCCAACACAAGCTATAGAAGAATCATATAGACAAGAGATATATGATGAATTTGTTGTTCCAACAGTTATATTAGAAAATGATAAGCCTATTGGAAAAATGGAAGATAATGATGTAGTAATATTCTTTAATTTTAGACCAGATAGAGCTAGAGAATTAACAAGAGCAATAGTTGATCAAGATTTTAATGAATTTGAGACAAAGAAATCTAAAAGATTTTTTGTAACTATGACTAATTATGATGCTAAAATACAAAATGTTAAAATTGCATATGGAAAAGATGTAATTAAAAATGGATTTGGAGAATATATTTCTAAAAGAGGTTTAAAACAATTAAGAATTGCAGAAACTGAAAAATATGCACATGTTACTTTTTTCTTCAATGGTGGTAGAGAAGAGCTATATGAAGGTGAAGATAGAATTTTAGTTCCATCACCTAAAGTAGCAACATATGATTTAAAGCCTGAAATGTCAGCAATAGAAGTTACAGATAAAGTTGTTGAGCAAATAGAATCAAATAAGTATGATTCTATTATATTAAATTTTGCTAATCCTGATATGGTTGGGCATTCTGGTAATTTAAATGCTACAATATCAGCTTTAGAGACTATTGATACTTGTGTTGAAAGAGTTACAGAAGCAATAAAAGGAGTAGATGGAACCCTTATAATTATTGCTGATCATGGAAATTGTGAACAAATGATAAATTATGAAACTGGAGAGCCTGAAACAGCTCACACAACTAATCCTGTTCCAATTATATTAGTTAACTATGATGCAAGTATAGGTAATGGAACATTAGAAGACATAGCTCCAACAATGTTGGATATAATGGGCTT
>CAZCCM010000059.1:0-3134 GCA_964497325.1 uncultured Lachnospiraceae bacterium
ACAAAGATAAAAGATTGAAATAAAAGTATAGATGTTAAAAGGATACTAAAAAATAAAAAAAATTTTTAATTATAAAACAATTAAGTTTTTGTCTAAAAGGAGGGAAGTATGACAATGAAAAATAATTACCAAAAGCAGAGAGATAAATATTTGATATATAAAATAATAATGATAGCAATAGACTTATTGTTAGTGGTATTGTCTACTTATTTAGCTTTAAAGATTAGATTTGATTTTAGAATTATACCTCTTAAATATATGTTAATTTTTGGACAAAGTTTAATATTAAACTTGTTAATTCATTTTATAGTTTTTTGGTTATTTAAGCTTTATAATACATTATGGTCATTTTTTTCTATTGAGGAAGTTGTAAGATTAAGTGGAGCAGTTTCTGTTGCAGTAATTGTAGAAGCTTTATTATTTGCTTTTACGCCTCTTAGAATGCCTGGTTCATATTATTTTATTAAAATACTACTTCTTGTAATTTTTATGTTGGCTGTAAGAGTAACAATAAGGATGATTAAAGAAAAAAGTGTGCCTAAAGAAAATAATAATCAATTAGGTACTAATGTTATGATTATAGGGGCAGGTTCAGCAGGTTCTTTAATTATTAGAGAATTAAATAATTATAAAAAAATAAAATATAATATTAAATGCATATTGGATGATAATTATCTAAAAAAAAGTAATAGGCTTAGAGGAATTGAAATAGTTGGAGATACTAATGAGATAGAAAGTTCAGTAAAAAAGTATAAGATTGATGAAATTATAATAGCAATGCCTTCAGCAGGTAAAGATAAAATTAGTGAAATAGTACAAATTGCTAATGAGACTGGTGCTAAAGTTAAAATCTTTGAAGGAATATATGATAATTTAAAAAAGAATTTTATGTCTACAGTAAGAGAAGCATCTTATGAGGACTTGCTAGAAAGAGATCCTATTAAAGTTGATGATAAAGAAATTAAGCAAAGTTTAAAAGAAAAAGTTGTACTAGTTACTGGTGGAGGAGGCTCTATAGGTTCAGAACTTTGCAGACACATTATGGGAAATCATCCAAAGAAATTAATTATATTGGATGTTTATGAAAATAATGCTTACGATATTCAATTGGAATTAGAAAGCGAATACGGTAAAGAAAATATAGATACTATAATTGCTTCTGTTAGAGATTATGATCGTATGGAGGAAATATTTAAAAAATATAAACCTCAAGTAGTTTTTCATGCTGCAGCTCATAAACATGTACCATTAATGGAAAATTCACCTAATGAAGCAATAAAAAACAATTGTTTTGGTACACTTAATACTGTAAAATTAGCAGATAAATATAATGTTGAAAATTTTGTACTGGTATCTACAGATAAGGCAGTAAAGCCAACAAATATTATGGGTGCAACAAAAAGAATTTGTGAGATGATAGTGCAATCATATTCTAAAAAATCTAAGACTAAGTTCGTGGCAGTAAGATTTGGAAATGTGTTGGGAAGCAATGGTTCCGTTATACCATTATTTATAAAGCAAATAGAGCAAGGTGGACCAGTTACTGTAACTCATAAAGAAATAACAAGATTTTTTATGACAATTCCTGAAGCTGTACAGTTAATACTGCAAGCAAGCACATATGCTAACGGTGGTGAAATTTTTGTATTGGATATGGGTAAGCCTGTTAAAATATATGATTTAGCAAAGCATATTATAAGATTACATGGTTTTGAGCCTAATAAAGAAATAGAAATAGAAATAACAGGATTAAGACCTGGAGAGAAATTATATGAAGAGCTACTTTTAGAAGAAGAGGGTCTGGTAAAAACTGACAATGAACTTATATATGTTGCAAAACCTATAAAAATGAATGAAGAACAATTTTTTAAAGATTTAGATCTTTTAATTAAAGAAGCTTATAAAAATAAGAATAAAATAAAAGAAGTAACTAAAAAAATATGTACGACATATAAGCCAGAAGATGGTAATAATTAATTTATTAAAGAGAGGTACTGATGAAAGAAAAAATAAGTTTAGCAAAACCTGAGATGTTAGGGAATGAAAGAAAATATATGTTAGAAGCTTTTGATAGCAATTGGATTGCTCCATTAGGACCATTTGTTGAAAGATTTGAAAAAGAAATGAAAGAATATTTAGATACAGATAAATATGCAGTAGCACTAGCTTCTGGAACTGCAGCTATACATTTAGCATTAAAATTAGCTAAAGTAGGAAAAGGAGACATTGTTTTTTGTCAGTCTTTAACTTTTTCAGCAAGTTGTAATCCTGTTATTTATGAAGGTGGAACTTTAGTATTTATAGACAGTGAAAGAGATACATTAAATATGGATCCAAAGGCTTTAAAAAAAGCATTTAAAAAATATAAAGCAAAAGCAGTAATTACTGTCGATTTATATGGAACAAGTGCAAATTATGAAAAGATAACAAAAATATGTAAAGAACATAATTCAATATTAATAGCAGATGCAACTGAAGCTTTAGGTTCAGAATATAATGGAATTAAAGCTGGAAGTTTTGGAGAGTTTTCAGCATTATCTTTTAATGGTAATAAGATTATAACAACATCTGGAGGAGGTATGCTTCTTACTTCTACTGAAGAAGAAAAGAATAAAGCAATTTTTTATGCAACACAAGCTAAAGAAAAAGCAAGACATTATCAACATAAGGAGATAGGATATAATTATAGGTTATCTAATATATCAGCAGCTATTGGTGTTGGGCAATTAGAACAAATGGACAAGAAGTTAGAAAAGAAAAGACATATACATCAAAAATATGTAGAGGAATTATTGGATGTTAAAGGAATAAAAGTATTTACAGCACCTTTAGATCAAGAACCAAATTATTGGTTGTCAGTTGCCTTTTTAGATAAAAAAGAAAATATATTGAAGTTATTAGAATATTTAGAAAAAGAAGATATTGAAGCAAGACCAATATGGAAACCAATGCATATGCAACCAGTGTATAAGGATTGTGATTATATAAAAGTTGAAGACAAAGATATTGCAAAAGAAATATTTGAATTTGGGCTTTGCTTACCTTCTGATACTAATATGACAGATGAACAACAAGATAGAGTGATTGAAACTATAAAGAGATGTTTAGCTTAATGAAATACAAAATTAAGGAGA
>CAZCCM010000060.1:0-2681 GCA_964497325.1 uncultured Lachnospiraceae bacterium
TATTTCCACCATCTTCTGCATTTAATTGCATTACTGCATGTGCTGTTGTTGCTGATCCTGAGAAAAAGTCTAGTATTATATCATCTTTTTTAGTTAATGATATAAACTTCTTTAATAATGTTGTAGGTTTAGCATTTTCAAAAATAGCTGTCTGAAACAATGAAACTAATTCTTTTTTTCCATCTTTAAAATCTTCAAAAGTAGACTTTATTACTTCAGTTTCTACCGTATCTAAAAATCTTTTATATCTTGGCACATATGTTTCATCTTCATAAAAATATATTAAATCTTTTTCAATTAATTCATTCATCGTTTTTTCTGTAAATCTCCAACCGGTAACAGGTTTCTTACAAACTTTCCTAGTAATAGGATGTATAACATCATACATAGCTCCAACCCCTGATGCTTTCGGAGCAGAAGCATTATCTAATGTATACGCTTTCAGATGCTTCTGCTCCGAAAGCATCAGTTTATCATATGAACTTATACCTTTTAAATGCTTATTTTTTTTATAAAAATCTTTTAATTTTTTTTCTGCTTCTTCTACAGGTAATTTCATAATCTCAAATTCTCTTAATAATGTATTTACCTCTTCTAAACCCTCTTTCTTTTTTCTAAAAAAACCTATCTTTTCAATTTCTTGTCTATTTTTTACATAACAAAGAATATACTCATGGTTTGTACTAGTTGTTTTAGAAAGGTTTTTAGTAGAATTTTTAATCCAAACAAAATTTTCAATAAAGTTTGATTCACCAAATATTTCATCACACAATTTCATTAAGTTTACTACTTCATTTTCATCGATACTAATAAAGATAACACCGTCGTTTGTTAAAATATCTCTAGCTAATTTTAAAACCGGATACATCATAGATAACCAATCACTATGGTATCTACCTCTAGTTTCAGTATTAGTTATTAATCTTTTACCTGTTTCATCAACTTGTCCTGATTGAATAAGCTCTTCTTCTGTTGTTTTATCAAAGTTATCTGTATATATAAAATCTTTTCCTGTATTATATGGAGGATCTATATAAATGCATTTAATTTTATTTAAATATGATTCTTGTAATATTTTTAAAACTTCTAAATTATCACCTTCTATATAAATATTTTCTGTGTTATCAAAATTTACGGATTTTTCTTTGATTGGTCTTAAAGTTTTTTTGGTAGGAATATTAATTTCTAACTTAGCTTCTTTTTTACCAGGCCAAGTTAATTCATATCTTTCTTTTTTTGAATCTAAAATTTCATTAGATAATTCTTGCTTTAAAGCATCAAAGTCTATCTCTAAACCTTTCTCAGTTTCTTTTATCACATCAGGAAAAAGATTCCCAATCTTACCTATATTATCCTTTACTATATCTTTAGATCTCATTTCTAACTTATCCATATAAGTCCTCCAATTCTTTTTTAAGTTTATGTAATTCTTTATTCATTTCTACTTTTCTATCAAACTGTTTTTCTCTTGTCATTTTATTCTCAATAATTTCTATTTGTTTTATTAAATTGATTTTAATATTTACTGTGTTTATAATTGTTTGAAAATTTTCATTTTGATTCTCTTCTTTTATAATTGATTTTACAATATTCTCAAATACTACTTCTAAGTTTATTCCAGTAAAGTTAAACTCAATATTTTCATTCCATTCAGTATAATAATCCTTATCTTCTACTTTTACAGAGTATATAAACTCTTCTTTAAATTTATAAACAAATAGTATTGGATAAGCTATACTTTTAGTAATTAATTTAACAGCATTTTTAGGTATTTGTTTTTTCTTTAATAAAATTTCAAAGATTTGTATCTCTTCAACTTTATCTGTCTTATTAACTCTAATTGTATCAGGTGATAACTTATATATCCATGTTATTCTTTCAATTAAATTAATAAATTCATTTTTTACACCACTACTAATATTATCTCTTTCATAAAAAATATTTTTAGGTATAAATTTATTAACTTTGGATTTATCAGACAAATAAATCATTCAACTCCCCTTATACCATTAAATCTTTATTATATTTATTTAAATTAATATTAATAACTGCTTGCACATATGGGTGATCCATTAAATTGTTAGAATCAGTAATTTCTTTAAATTCATCCTGCAAAGAAAGAAAAATATTATTAATTTCTATTATTATATCTATAAATTCTTTCATCTCAAACACCCATTTTTCTTCATTTTTATATAAAAAACTCACAGTAACACTAGCATCTTTTTTATTTATATCTCCACTACTTAAATGAGTAATATAGCGTTCGATCAAATGCTGTTCATGTTCTCTTTTATTTCTTATCATTTTTATATCGTATATTAAGGCATAATGTTTAGACAAAATTTCTTTATAAATTTCAATTCTATTGACAGTCTTTATACTATTACTTAATAAAAATATTCCATCTTTTTCAGATATTGATATTAATCGTTGCTTTAATTTTCTTATTCTTTTTTCTCTTTCATACTTTAAAACCGGAAGCTTAATTTTATTAATTTCTTTATTTTTTATTAAAATATAAAAACTTAAATCTTTATAATTATTTATATTAAAAACTATATTTCTTTTCTTCTTTTTCTTAGCACTAACAGGAAATAAACTACTAAATTTATCACAAATTAAAAGCACTTCTTTTTCTATTCCTTCAGTTGGTAAATCTTTAAGTTCCTTAAGCTTTA
>CAZCCM010000061.1:0-2652 GCA_964497325.1 uncultured Lachnospiraceae bacterium
TGTTCTTAAATAATAGTCTAATCTATTCATTCTTCCAGCTATCTTTATTGTAAATACAGTATCTGCTGCAACTTCATTTGTTAATGTAGGATTATTAGTTGTATATTTTACAAATTCTCCACCATTATTTGATATATATACAAAGTTACTACTGCTTCCCAACTCTACTGGAATTACTATTTCTTCATCTGTACTTGCTTTCTTCATTTCTAGTACCATTGGTACAGACCACATTGCTGTATATGTTTGATTTTTAGTTGCTGTTGCAAGTGTTGGTGTCCATCCTATAAAGGTTTTACCATTTAATGTTGGTTCTAAAGTAGGTGGCATGGTATTATGTTCTACCTTCTTTGTTGGATTAACAGCAGAATTATTATATCTTCCACCATTTAAATTATATGTTATTGTATAACTTGCTACCTTCCATTGTGCTGTAAATGTTTTATTTCCATCTATTGCTTTTGGTACATTTGGACTCCATCCATTAAACTCATAATTATTTCTAGTAGGATTTTCAGGTTTTAATACATTTGATCCATATGCCCCATTTCTTGTTTGATTTGATGTACTTCCCCCTATATTTCCACCATTTAATTTAAATGTGAAAGTATAGTTATTAGTTGTCCATTGTGCTACAAAAGTTTGAGTAGTATCAAACTTAGTTGGCACACTTGGACTCCATCCTGCAAAAACATAGTTTGATTTTACTGGATTACTAGGAATAGATACAGTTGTTCCTTTATTACCTGTTCTTTTTTGTGTTTCACTAGATCCACCTATTTTTCCACCATTTAAATTAAATGTAAATACTACAGGACCTGTTGCAATTGTATTTGTATTTTCTTTCACTATTTCAACAGTATATTTATATTTTCCATCTTCAAGTTTACCAATATATACTACACTATAATCTGATTTATAAGAATCCTCATCATTATCTAAAATAAGAAATCCATCAGCTATAAGTTTTTCTACAAATTCTTTTTGAGTTTCTCCTGAATTACCTTTGTATTTTTCAATAGTTAATTCAGTTTCTCTCGCTTTTACTCTATCTATAACAGATGCATATCTAGCATCAACTTTACTATTTGTAGTCTTAGATGTTACAGAATCTTTACCAATTGTTAAAGATATAGTTATTCCTGCTAATATTAACAATACAATTATTGTAACTACTAAAGCTACTAAAGTAATACCCTTTTTAGAATTCATAATAAACTCCTTTTTTTTATTAATTTATATTATACTTATTAACTTTAATTATATCTAATACAATTTAAAAATTTTCTTTTTTATCTTTTTTTTAATCAATTTGCAATAAACACTTGATAAATATAATAAAAGAGCATCAAAATGATGCTCTTTATTTCTCATATTAATAATATAAATAATACAATTTTTAAATACTTTTTTATAAGTTTATATAAATCAAGTTTTTATAATCTAAATAGCTTTGTATAAATTATCTCTTACTAAATTGAGGAGCTTTTCTAGCTTTCTTTAATCCGTATTTTTTTCTTTCTTTCATTCTAGAATCTCTTGTTAAAAATCCTTCATCTTTTAATACTTTTCTAAAATCTGGATTTAATTCAACTAATGCTCTAGAAATACCATGTATAACTGCTCCAGCTTGACCAGATAAACCACCACCATGTACTCTTACTATAATATCTAGTTTTTCAGTCATTTTAGTTAATTCTAATGGTTGTTTTACTACATAAAGTAATGTATCTAAATTAAAATATTCTTCAACTTTTTTATCATTTACAGTTATATTACCTTTTCCAGTAGCAAGTCTTACTCTAGCTATAGCATTTTTTCTTCTTCCAGTTCCTTGGAACATTTCTTTTTTTGCTTTTGCCATCTATCTTACCTCCCATACTTCTGGTTTTTGTGCAGTATGTTCATGTTCAGCTCCACCATATACTCTAAGCTTTGTCATTTGAGCTCTTCCCATTCTATTTCTTGGAACCATACCTTTTACTGCTTCATAAATTATCTTTTCTGGACTTTTTTCCATTAATTGTTTTGCAGTTCTTGTTTTTAATCCACCAACATATCCTGAATGTTTTTGATATTTTTTATCTTCTAATTTATTTCCTGTAAGTACCACATCTTTGCAATTTATAACTATTACAAAATCACCTGTATCAACATTAAAAGAATATTCAGGTTTATGTTTTCCTCTAAGTAATGTAGCAACTTCTGCTGCAACTCTTCCTACTGGAAGTCCTGCTGCATCAATTAAATACCATTTTTTTTCAACTTCATCTTTTTTTGGAGAGTATGTTTTATTATTTGTCATTTTCATCCTCCTTCTTCTCTTCAGCAACTTCGTCTTTTATTTCTTCTTTTTTTACTTCTTCTGTTGTTTCAGTTACTTCTTCTTTTACTTCTTTAACTTTTTCTTCAGTTGATTCTACTTCTTCAACTTCATCTTCAGCTTTTAAAATATCTTCATCAGTTATTTCTTCAGCTTCAGTTTCTGGAACTTCAATTTCTTTAATAACAATGTCATCCATTTTAATTTTAGCTCCAACTCTTTCTCTAGTTCTAGCTTTCTTTCCTAATTTATCTCTTAAATAATATAGTTTTGCACGTCTTGCTTTACCAATTCTTGAAACTTCAATTTTTTCAATTATTGGAGAGTGA
>CAZCCM010000062.1:0-2652 GCA_964497325.1 uncultured Lachnospiraceae bacterium
GAAATTTCTTCTCCTCTTGCAAATTCCTCTATTATTGCTTTTCCCTTTTTAGAATGTTCAAGAACTTTATCAAAAACTTCTTCTATTTCTTCAAATGAATTTACTTTATGTACTCCTCTTTGTCCACTACCATCTGCTGGCTTTATAATTGCTGGGAAAATAGTCCAATCTTTAAAATCTTCTAATTTATGTCCTGCTTTATATTTTAGATTACCAACAGTGTTTCCTAAAGCTTCTCTCCAAACAGATTTATCATCAAACATTTCAATTGATCTTTGAGTTACAAAATATCTTAATCCATTATCTTTTGAAACTTTAGTTAAAACAGGAATTGCACGTTCTAAAGCTGCTGTATAAACAGCATCAATTTTTTTTTCTTTAATAAGTCTATTAATACTTTCTATATCAAATACATCCATTTCTATAAATTCATCAACATACTGAAATGCAACTCCACTATCATCTCTTGCAATAGCATATACATATGCTCCCATTTCTTTAGCTGTTTGAATGATGTCAACTTGTGCTCCTCCTACACCTAAAACTAATAATTTTTTCATTTTTTAATTTTCCTTTCTACTTCATCTCTCATAATATCTTTTAAATAATGTTTAGGTCTTCAATTTAAAATGTTAAAAGTTTTTGTCATATTAAGAGAATTGTTTTTATACTCTCCCTCTACTTCTTCCACATTAACATCAATATCTTTTTCATAATCTATTAAAATTTCCTTAACAATATTTGCAATATCTGCTAAAGAATATGATTCTTCTGTACCAATATTAAATATTTCTTCTTTAATATCTTTGTTCGATATAAGTTCAATAATTTCTACTAAAGCTTCTATCAGATCATAAATATGGATAAAAGATAAAACTTGTCCTGAATCTGTTACATTTATTTCCCCTTTTGCAAGTGCAAAATCAACAAATCTAGATATTATTCTCATTTCCATACCTTCGCCAACAACAGAAGCTAATCTTAAGATAGTTAAAGTATTTCATTTTCTTTAGAGAATTTTGTTAACCATTTTTCTAAATCAATTTTACCTTCTCCATAGATTAAAGCAGGTAAAACTTCATCTTTTTCTTCTGCTGGTTTTATTCTTTGCTCATTATATACACTTTGTGTTGATATATATATGTATTTTTTTATGTCTAAATCTCTTACCTTTTCAGAAACTCTATATGTAAAGTTTTTGTTGTCTTCAATTTCTTATAAAACAATTGATCTGGTATATGCTAAATTAATAGCAATATAATCAGTCAAAGATTCTTTTCTGTTAGAAAAAGTTTCATAATCTTCATATTTTATATTCTCTGATTCTAAAAAGAATGGAAAGTCTGACATGTTTAAACTAACAGCTATAATTTTATTTTCTTTATTGTTTCATTTTTTTAATAAATTTGTTCCAATAAATCCGCTTGCTCCTATAATTACTAAATTTTTCAAATAATTCACTCCTTAAATTTATTTATTAGTTGCTACTTGTTGTTTTATTAGCTATTATTTATCATTTTTATTACTTACTTTACTTTTATGTCCCTCTATATTGTGGAAAAAAACTAGAATCTTTAGTATTAGTTTTTTCTACTAATTTGTCATATATTTTTTTATTATATACCCTTTTTCCAAGATAGAACTGACAAGGTTTTTCTTTGCTAAATTGCTTTTTAAATAAAAACAAAGTGTCTTCTGGACTACTAGTTGTCCCACCTCCACCATGTGAATATTTATATCCATTTTCATAAGACCACTCAGAGATCGCATATCTTAATAAGTATGCAGGACTATGTTTTATATATTCTTTCTTAGTTCCAGAAAGATGTATATGAAGGTACATATCTTTATATATAAAACAAATAGCACTAGCTATAATAATTTCATCTTCAGTTTTTATATTTACTAAAAGAGTATTTTCTTTTAAATTATCTATTATAAATTGAAAATATTCTTTTTTAAAATAATATTTTTCTAAAGCTTCTGCTCTATCCATTGTTTCATAATATATTTTTTTAAATGCATCTAAATCAACAGGGCTTTTTATTATCTCATAAGTCATACCTTCTTTTAAGTTTTTTCTAATACGTTTCCTTGCATTACTACTAAACTCTTCTTCAAATGGTCTTCCTTTATTATTCCATATTGCTATTGTTTTTTGAATTTCTTTTAAATTATATAAACTTTCAAAATCTTTTGCATTTCCTATTATAGGATGAAATCTAATGAATTCTGAAACAATATTATTCTTTTCACAATATTCTTCAAAATCTCTCTCATAATTTTTTAGTAATTTCTTTTTTGTTTTTGGATTATTATCTGCTAAATATTCAATTATTGGACCACCATAGCCATATGGTGTAGTAATATCATAATATTCAACATTTGAATCAATATTTATCTCAATAAGCCTTTTAATAAATAATTTATATACTTTACCATTTTCATCTTCATAACTATAATCAATAGCTTCTGGATTTCCTTTTTCAATTAGAGTTGAGAGTTCTCCATATCTTTTTTCAAAATATATATCTAATTTACTATCTTTATTTGTGCTATTTTTTGTAACTTCATTTAATTCTTTACTAGCCATAATTTCTCCTTAATTTTGTATTTCATTAAGCTAAACATCTCTTTATAGTTTCAATCACT
>CAZCCM010000063.1:0-2210 GCA_964497325.1 uncultured Lachnospiraceae bacterium
CTTCACAATTAAAATTTAATACATATATTGTATGCACTTTAAATTATATTTAATACAAAACAATTTTGCAAAGGGTTTATGTATCAATTGTGTAAAAAAAGAAAACACCCATATAAATATGGGTGAAAAGATAAATCTTTTTTTAGTTTTCAGCGTACACCTTAACAACATACGTGCTATTGTTAGTGTCAACGCTATAGACGTCTTTTTCTAGTTGCCTGATTTCTTTAACCGGAGTGGTTCTACAAGAAATCCATTTTGGCTCAGACCTGTAGTGAGAGCCATACTCTGCCCGAAAGCAACTTAATCTCTGACCAATTGTTGGGAACTCTTTAGCTACCGCTATGTAGATATGTTTAGATTCAACTACATCAGTAAACCAAACACTATTGAATCTACCTTCCACACCTGCTAAGTAGTAATCTGTTTCCCAAGAATGTTGATCAACATACACTAATGTGTACTCTTGACCTTTGACTAACGTACCTTCAGGAGATGTAAATCTTCCTGAATAACTCTCGGTTCCTCCATTGTACCTAACTTTTTTTTTCATGACGTCTTCCTCCTAAAAAATTTTTTTAATAATTTGAACACATTTAGTGAAAATGGAGATATAAGCATAGAGCTTATGTATTTATTATATAGTATTTATAATAACATGTAAAACTTTTAACTTTTAATAAATAAAAAATCAACCCTTTAAAGGTTGATTTCCTTTTTTATTTAAAAGAATAATTCTAATATATAACAACTATTCTTAATCTATTTCAAATCTTTTTTAAAGTCATTAAGTATCTCTTTTGCCTGATCTAATTTATCGTCATATAAAGCATCGTATAGATCAGAATATAAGTCATACACTTTACTTTCTGTTTGATCAATTAAACTGTAAACTGTTGAAGATGTATCAGAGTTATAATTATACTCTTCGTTACTTATTTCATCGTATTCTTTATATGATTTAAAATCTTCTTCATCATCAAGAATACCATAATAATAAAAATCAGACATATCATCTAACAAACCGTAATATATATCATCATCTAAGTCTGATAGAATACCCAAATATATATCATCCTCTAGATATTCTATATCATCATAAATAGTATCAAGGTCTTTTCCAGAATTTAAAATTACTTCTCCATACCTATATGCATACTCTTCTATTCTATGACAAAATTCCTTTATGTTCTTTTCAACTTTATTGTAAAAAACTTTAACATCACTTTTATTCCTTATGTAGTTTTCAACTGTATTTGTTTTTGCTTTTAATTTTACATATTCATTTTTCAAACCTTCAACAACTTCATCATAATCTTTTTTTAAATTTGTTTTCAATTCCTTAGGAGATTTTCCTTTAATTTCTAATTGGTTATTTTTTTTGTTAAAAATTACAACTTTACTTTCATCTCTATTGTTATCACTTCTCGAAACAATACCTCTGTTGTTTATTAGTAAGACTATAACGACAGCTAATAGTATGATAATTATTCCACCAACAATATATAGTATTGTAGTTTTATTAAAGCTAAAATTTTTCTTTTTATCTTTCTTATCTTTCTTATCCTTCTTCTCTTTAGCTACTTCTTTTTCTTTAATAACTTTTTCTGTTTTCGCTTTTGCTTTAGCATCAGTCTTATCTTCAGCTATCACTTTTGTCTTTGTTTCAGTGATTTCTGTTTTTGACTTTTTGTCTTTTCTTTTCTTTATTATTACTAAAATCAATAATATTAATATAATGACAGATAATATAATATATAAATAGAATGAAATTCCATATGTGTAAGATTTACTTGGAACTACACCTCTACTTACAATATCATAGTTCATTAACAAGGAACTTAGTGCCATAACTACATTAAAAATAATACCTAAAATGTATTTTCTAAAAATAACAAAAATTAATATAGCCACTATTGATAACATTAACACAATAGTATTTATAAAGTTTATTATTGCTTCGTCACGTATCCAAGCATTGTCATCGCTATTATCTTTTGCGTAATTATAAACTCTAAAATTCTCAATAATCGAAATATTTATTACATCTTTATTTTTCAAACCTATTTCTTCCACATACAAGTCATTTGGATTAGACTTTAAATAGATTCTTTCATCTCCTATAGATCTTTGATAAGGCAAAAATAATCCTATCAGCAAAATAAATGATAATATTATTATAACAAGCCTACAAATTCCTATTTTCCCTA
>CAZCCM010000063.1:2220-2563 GCA_964497325.1 uncultured Lachnospiraceae bacterium
AGTACATTAGGGTCCGTCTCATTTTCTCGCGGTAAATAAATCTCACCGCCATAATATTCAGTAAAGTATCCTATTATTTCCTCAATATCATTTACAAAATCCAAAACAAAAATCCTTTTATTTTTTTCATCTCACACCTCTCTTAAATGTTATCTTATTTAATTATAGCAGTCAACCAGAATAAGTTTTCAAATTTAGATAAAGCAAAATATAAAGCTTAAACAATAAAAAAAGATTAATAAAAATTAATCTTTTTTTTATTTAAATCGAATATTTCGACTAAATTCTTATGGTGCCTTCACGTGGAATTGAACCACGGACACAAGGATTTTCAGTCCTTTGC
>CAZCCM010000064.1:0-2559 GCA_964497325.1 uncultured Lachnospiraceae bacterium
TTCTTCATCAAGTTTTGGATCTACTATAACAACATTTTCATATTTGTTCATTTCTTCCTCCTTTCGGTTCAAACTCATCTTCTATATATGAGTAAGGACTTTTTTTTATTTAAAGCCTAGTGGCCTTAATACCTATTAAATAATAGCATTAAAGCAATTCTTTGTCAATTCCTAATGTTTTCATATTATGCTTTTTCTAAAATTGCTTTAATTCTTCTAACACCTTTAGATGACGACTCTTCTTTTATTATTTTAAAATGACCTAAATCACTTGTTCTATTAGCATGTGGTCCACCACATATTTCCATAGAAAAGTCACCAATCTTGTATACTTTAACAATCTCGTCATATTTATCTATAAAAATTCCTATAGCTCCAGCTTTTAAAGCTTCATCTACAGTCATTTCCTCATAACTTATTTCTAAATCTTTTTTTATTGCATTGTTAACAATATCTTCAACTCTTTTTTTCTCATCTTCTGTTAGTTTATCAGAATATGAAAAATCAAATCTTAATCTTTCTTTAGTTATATTACTTCCTCTTTGTCTAACATCTGTTCCTAATACTTCCATTAATGCCTTATGTAAAAGATGGGTTGCAGTATGTAAATTCCTAGTTTCCTCACTATCTTCTAATAAACCTCCAGCAAATTTTGCTTCTGATCCTTTTTTAGATTCTTCCTTATGTTCTTTCTCTCTTTTTAAAAAGCCTTCTTTATCTATCTTAATATTCCTTTCTAAAGCCAATTCTTCTGTTATTTCTAGTGGAAAACCATAAGTATCATAAAGTCTAAAAGCTATTTTCCCAGATAAAGTATTTTCATTATTTTTTTCTAATTCATCTAAAACTTTATTAACTTCTTTTAAACCTTTATCTAATGTTTTAGAAAATGTTTTTTCTTCATTTTCTAATTCTGTTAATATCTTATCTTTATTTTCTTTTAATTCTGAATATAGGTCAGAATAATTTTCAGAATAATTATCTATTAATATTTCTGCTAATTCTTTTAAATCTGGATTATTAACACCCAACTTTTTAAAAACTCTAATTGCTCTTCTAATTAATCTTCTTAAAACATATCCCTGATCTACATTAGATGGAACAACACCATTTTTATCTCCTAATATCATTACCGATGTTCTTATATGATCTGCTATTATTCTAAAGTTTTTAGTATTTTCATCTTCTATTTCATCTATATATTTTAGATTAGTCATTTCTTCTATTTTTTGTATTATTGGGCTAAATATTTCTGTAGCAAAAACACTTTTAGTTTTATTTAATATAGTTAGCATTCTTTCAAAGCCCATTCCTGTATCAACATTTTTATTTTTTAGTTCTCCTATTTTTCCGCTATCATCAGTAAAATATTGTGTAAAAACATTATTCCAAATCTCTACCCAATTTTTATCTTCAGAATCATAAACTTTTGGAGCTTCTCCTTCTCCATTCCAATAAAAAATTTCTGTATCTGGCCCACCTATCCCTTGTGTTCCAAACTTTGGCCACCAATTGTCATCTTCTCCTAAATATCCTATTCTTTCTTCTGGTATTCCTAAAGATTTCCATATTTCAACTGACTCCTCATCTCTTGGAACAGAATCATTTCCTTTAAAAACTGTTACAGCTAATTTTTCTTTATCCATTTTTAAAACATCAATTAAAAACTCATAACTCATTTTTATTGAATCTTCTTTAAAATAATCTCCTAAAGACCAATTACCCATCATTTCAAAAAAAGTTAAATGAGTTAAGTCTCCAACTTCATCTATGTCATTTGTTCTTATACATTTTTGTATAGATGTTAATCTTTTACCTTTAGGATGTTTTTCTCCTGTTAAATATGGAACCAATGGATGCATTCCAGCTGTAGTAAATAATACTGAAGCATCGTTTTCTGGTATTAAAGATGCTGAATCTAATTTTACATGTTTTTTTCCTATAAAATATTCTATATACTTATCTCTTAATTCTTGAGCCCTCATTTTTCCTCCGTCCATAAAGAACCTTCTTCTACTAAATCTATAAATAATATTCCATTTAAATGGTCAATTTCGTGTGCAATTGCTTGTGCTAATAGTCCTTCTGCATTTATAGTTACTTTCTCACCATTCTCATTTAATGCTTCTACTGTTACATACATTGGTCTTTTAACTTTACCAAATAAATTTGGAAAAGAAAGACAACCTTCATCTGCACATTGTTCCCCTGATGCTTTTGTTATAACTGGATTTATTAAAGCATATTTTTCTTCTTTTTCATTTTCTATTCCTGTAATATCAATAACTATAACTCTTCTTAAAACTCCAACTTGAGGGGCAGCTAATCCTACTCCGTTGTTTGCTTTCATAGTTTCAAACATATCTAATATAAGCTGTTTAATATAATCATCAACAACTTCTACTTCTCTAGATATCTTTCTTAAAATAGGATCTTTATCCAATCTTATTTTTCTAATTGCCATTTTTTCTCCTTGGCTGGGGTGGTAAGATTCGAACTTACGAATGTCAGAGTCAGAGTCTGATGCCTTACCACTTGGCTACACCCCAATATTAATTA
>CAZCCM010000065.1:0-2488 GCA_964497325.1 uncultured Lachnospiraceae bacterium
TATTACTTTTACTTTTAATATTATTTTCCACTTTTCTCCTGTTATTTTAAAGCTCAATTAAATCTATTAATAATCTATTTTATCATATTATTAGTATTTATGTGTGTAGACTATATTTCTTTTAAGTTAAATTTAGTTAAAAGGAAATATATTCTTTTATTTCTTTTTTTATCATTTCTTCAGTAATAGGACCTTCTCTAAATATTCTATAACTATTATTTTCAAAACTTACTACAGTTGAGGCTACTCCATCTTTTGTTTTTCCTGTTACTATTCCATCTATTTCATCTCCTAATTGTTTAATAACTTTATTAGAAGCATTTGGAGTAGGAGCACCAGATTTATTAGCTGATGTTAACCATAATGGCATGCCTAATTTTTCTATTATTTCTTTTAAATAATTATCTTCTGCCATTCTTATTCCTATTGTATCAGAATTAAAAAAAGGAAATACATTTTCCTTTTTCTTTAATACAATTGTAATTGGTCCTGGCATAAATTTTTTTATCATGTTTTCTGATAAATTATCTAAATATGCAACTTCTTTAATTTGTTCAATTGATGATACAACTATTGAGAAAAGTTTGTCTTTGGGGCGATTCTTAATTTTTAAAAGTTTATTATAATTTGTTTCTACATCAGTTTTAATTATCAACCCATATACTGTGTCTGTAGGTATTACTACAATTCCATTGTTTTTTAATATTTCCAGTATTTTATATGTTTTTTCTTTATCATTGTATGTTATCTTTTCATACATACTTTTACCTATCTGTTTTTTATTTCTTATATTAATTTTATTTAGTTTATTTGGTTATTTAATCTGTTTTATTATTTTAGTTTTTATTATTTTATCTTTTTGTTTTATTATTTTTTAGTTGTTTTATATCATCATTTAGATTAATAAGTTTCTGTTCTTTTTTTATAATATCTCTTTTTAATAGTTCTAAAAGAAGTTCTTTTTGTTCTTTAGATAAATTAGTAATTTGTTCTTCACCAGATTGTAGCTGTCTTTTTATTAAATTATATTTTGTTTTAAAAGAACTATTTTTTTTCATATTAATCTCTTTCTTCTTTTATATTACTTAATTCTTTTGTATTACTTAATATTTTTTCTTTTTTTTCGATTTCTTTATCTAATTTTGAATCCTTTTCTAATGCCTTTTCTAAGTTCATATCTAATATAAGTTCCTTATATTTATCATAGTTATATTTTTCTTTAGGAGAGTATACTACTATTTCATAAGAATAGCCCTTATCATTTGAAAGAGATTCTAATAATGTTACTTGTGAGTTGTTAAGTGAAAAGTCTGGTTCTTCTACTTTTTTTTCACTAGTTAATATTTCTCCAAGACTAGAATAACTGTATATGTAATCTAGACCTTTTTCCAAGTCACCGTGTAATACTTTTATGTTTTTTTCAGAAAACTGTGCTGGAGCCCAACCATTTACAATCTTTGAATCAACTTCCTTTGCCCCTTTGTTTGCAAACTCAAATGGATCAGATAATTCATATACACTATATTCTTTCTCTATATCAAGTTTCTTCATTATTTTTTTTATTGCTTTAGAATCCATTTTTTTCTTTAAAATATTTTCTAATTTTTCTTTCCAAAATAATTCTTCCATTATATTTTCTCCCATATAATATGATAAAAATTAAATAAGAAATTTTAATTTTTTATTGTTTTATTGTTTATTGTTTTATTGTTTATTGTCTTAGTTGTTTTATTTTTCTAATTTTTATTATCTTAGTTGTTTTTATTATTCATATTGTTGTATTATTTTATACTATTTAAGTCATACCAATCTTTTATCAATTCTTTTTCTATTTTCATATTGCCATACCCTTTAGCTATTTTTCTATCTGATTTTTTGTCTCCATGTGCATCTGTACCACCTGTCATATATAGATTGTTTTCTTTGCAATATTTTTTTAAAATATCTATCTGTTCATTTGAAAAAGTTGAGTATTCTACTTCTACACCATCTATTATATCATTTTTTACAAGTATGTCTAAAAATTTAATTGGTTCTTCTAAATTATATCTAAACACATGTGCTATAAAGGTTTTCCCTCCTGCTTTTCTAACTTCTTCTGCTACGTCTAAAGCATTAGGAAAATGAATACTCATGTCTAAAGATGCTGGAAAATCTTTTTTAGTTACACATGAGTTGTAGAATATGTCAATATTATTCCATTCTTCATCACTAAAATACTTCTTATTTTCTTCATGCTTTTTTATTTCAGGATATATTATATCTACTGGCCATCCATCTTTTATGTCATATTTTAGTTCATCCATTTTTAAATTATTCTTCTTACAATTATTAATTATATATTCAAATTCTTTATTTAAATCTACATTATTAGTATATTTTTTTTCAATGTATTTATTTAGTTTTTTATAGTCAAAGTCATATGCTAACATATGAAAAGAAATACCACCATAGACTGTTGTTAATTCTATTCCAGGTATTATCTTTC
>CAZCCM010000066.1:0-2463 GCA_964497325.1 uncultured Lachnospiraceae bacterium
TTCTTTTTTAGCTTCTTTTTTTACTTCTTCTGCTTTATCAATAATTATATTTATTTTTTCATCTTTATTAATATTAATTTTACTATTTTCTTCTTTGTTTTATTCTTTTTCTTCATTCTTAATAGATTCTTTTGATTTTTCTTTATTTTTTTCTTTTTTCTCTTCTTCTTTTTTTTCTGCTTCTGTTCTAGCCTTCATATCATTTCTAATATTTACAATAGGAATGTTTGCATATAAAGAAGGTGGATTTGGTGTTCCATCTTCTTGTACACTATGAGTAAGTCTAACATCTATCTCTTTTTCATTAACAACAATATATTTTTTTATAACTTCAACAATTTCTTCTCTCATTAAATCTAAGAAGTCTGCTGATATATTTGCTCTATCCTGCATTAAAACTATATGTAATCTATCTTTTGCTGCAGCTCTTGAATTTTCAGCTTCTTCCTCTGTTACTTTATTTTCTTTTTTTAATATTTTGTTAAAAAATTCTTTTATTTTGTTAAGCATTTATATCTACACCCCTATATATTAATTGTCAATATTAGACTATTCTCCTATGTTTATTTTTTTCTCCAATTTCCCCATTTTCTTTTCAAGTTTGCAAAAAAACCTCTTTTTGCTCCAGGAATAGTTATTTCAATATTTTCTCCTAAAATTCTTCTTGAAACTTCAATATATGCTTTACCTGCTGGAGCTTTCTTATTTGAAATTACAGGTTCACCTTTATTGGTATGAACGATTATATATTCATCATCTGGAACAACTCCAATAAGATCAATAGAAAGTAAATCCACGATATCTTCTACTTCCATCATCTCACCTTTTCGAACCATTTCAGGTCTTAGTCTATTAATTAAAAGTTCTGGATTTTTAATTCCTGAAGATTCTATTAAAGCAATAATTCTATCAGCATCACGAATTGCAGATATTTCTGCAGTTGTAACAACTAAAGCTCTCGTAGCTCCTGCTATTGCATTTTTAAATCCTTGTTCAATTCCTGCTGGGCAATCTATTAGTATAAAATCAAAATCTTCCTTTAGTTCATCTACTAATTCTTTCATTTCTTCTTCACTAACAGCTGACTTATCCCTTGTTTGTGCAGCAGGTAATAAATATAGTTCTTGATATCTTTTATCTTTAACTAAAGCTTGTCTTAATTGACATCTTCCTTCAACTACATCAACAATGTCATATACTATCCTATTTTCTAAGCCCATTACAACATCAAGATTTCTTAAACCTATGTCTGTGTCAACTAATGCCACTCTCTTTTCAGCTAAAGCTAGAGCTGCACCTAAATTCGCAGTTGTGGTAGTTTTACCAACACCACCCTTTCCTGATGTTATCACGATAACTTCGCTCATCTATACCTCCAAAAAGTATTATTTTTACCTTTTTTCTATATCCTATATTACCTTTTTTTTAGTTAAAAGTCAATTTAAAAAAGCCAGTAAATTAGCATATATTCTACTTTTTTATAATGTATTTTTAAAATTTTATAATTCATTTTAATATAATTATAATTCTAAAAAATCAAAATATAATCTATTTAAAATTAAGTTAAATAATAATTCAATAATAATATATTACAACAATTAAATTAGGAGTACTAAAAAAAGTAGATAACCAAAAATTATTCTCCTTGAAGAGATAATTTAATATTTTTTTGATTTTCTTTTGGTAATTGTTCATAAGTTACACCACAAGTATCAAATAGTCTTTTAGATGCTACTACACTATCAGTTTCAGCATATTTGTCTGACAAAAAAATTACTTTTTTAATACCTGATTGAATAATTAATTTTGCACATTCATTACAAGGAAATAAATCCACATAAATTTTAGCACCTTCTAAATCTTTTCTACTACCACGATAATTTAAAATAGCATTCATTTCTCCATGACATACATACAAATATTTAGTATTCAAAGGTTCACCCGCTCTATCCCAAGGAAAAATATCATCATCAAATCCATTAGGAGTACCATTATAGCCTATTGATAAAATACGATTATCTGCTCCAACTATACATGCACCAACTTGTGTATTTGGATCCTTACTTCTCATAGCAGATAATTTGGCTACTGCCATAAAATATTCATCCCAACTTAAATAATCTTTACGCTGCTTTTTTAAAGCTATTTCTTTTTTTTCACCTAAAACATTTTTACCTTTTTCTAAATTTTCTAATTCATTTTTTACTTCCATTTTTATCTCCTATAATTTTATTTTATAATTTAATAATATATAACAAATATATTTTTATCTTTAATTTATTATATTAATAAATATATTTTACCATCTTTTTTATTTTTCAAAATTAATTAAAACTTAAATTATATCTTTCTTGTTTAAAAATCTTATATATAGTACAATAATTGTATGCGGGTATAGTTCAATGGTAGAATGCCGTGCTTCCGACCCGGAGATGTGAGTTCGATTCTCACTACCCGCTCCAA
>CAZCCM010000067.1:0-2395 GCA_964497325.1 uncultured Lachnospiraceae bacterium
AAATAATGGTAAAAAAAGGTAGAAAAAAATTAAATTAAAGTAAAATAAAAGAAAAGACTAACATATAATTTTTTTATATAGTATAGTCTTTTTTTATATAATCTTTATCTTTATATTTTTATCTTTATATTTTTTTTATCTTTATATTTTTTTCTTTATCTGTATCTTAAAAAAATATTTTTATATATTTTTATGCAAAGTAATCTAAGCCTATGGCTCTTTTAACATCCTTCAAGGTTTCTTTTGCAACTTCCTGTGCTTTAAAAGATCCCTCTTTTAACATTTCATAAACAGCATCTTTATCTTTTGCATATTCTTCTCTTCTTCTTCTTATTGGTTCTAAAACTTCTTCTAAAACATCAATTAAGAATCTTTTTATTCTCACATCTCCTATCCCACCTTTTTGATAAGCAGTTTTAAGTTCTTCAAAATTATTAAATTCAGGATAATATTTACTAAAACTATCTTCTTTAAGGAAAGTATCTAAATATGTAAAAACAACATTGCCTTCTATCTTACCAGGATCTTCAACTCTAAGATGATCTTTGTCAGTATACATTTGCATTACCTTATTTATTACTTCTTCCTTAGTATCAGATAAGTAGATACAATTTCCTAAAGACTTACTCATTTTAGCATTCCCATCTATTCCTATTAATCTTCTTTCATTTTCTTTTTTAGCTAATAAAGCTTTAGGCTCAACTAAAGTTTCACCATAAATACTATTAAATGATCTTACTATTTCTCTAGTTTGCTCAATCAAAGGAAGTTGGTCTTCACCTACTGGAATAAGATTTGCATTAAAAGCTGTAATATCTGCTGCCTGGCTTATAGGGTAAACTAAGAATCCTGTTGGAATAGAATCTTTAAATCCTCTTTCTATAATTTCTGTTTTTATTGTAGGATTTCTTTCTAATCTATTAACTGTAACAAGATTTAAATAATATATAGTAAGCTCTGTAAGCTCTGGAATTTGACTTTGAATAAAAATAGTAGATTTTTTAGGATCTAAACCTACTGCTAAATAATCAAGTGCAACTTCAATAATACTTTCCCTAATTTTTTTAGGATTCTTAAAATTATCAGTTAAAGCTTGAACATCTGCAATCATAATATATACATTATAGTCATTAGAATTTTGTAGCTCTAATCTCTGTTTTAAAGATCCAACATAATGACCCAAATGAAGTTTTCCTGTTGGTCTATCACCAGTTAAAATTATTTTTTTATCCATTTCTACCTCTATCTTATTTATATGTTTTTTATTTCTATTTAATTATATTTTAACATATATTAAAAATTTTTACCATAAAAAAGACATGCTAGCCTAAAGCCAACATGTCTTTATATTTAAGTTTTTGTTATTTTAAAATTATATTAATTTAAAATATGCTATTATGGAGCAACTGCTGTAAATTGTAAGTTATATCCAATATCTGTACCAGATGCATTATTCTCACAATCAACATCTTCACCTTCAACCCACATATATATTCTAACTTTAGTAATTCCTTCACTTAATGTAGTATATGCTCTATCTGTACCCATAACTTTAGGTGTAGATAATGAAGGTGTTACTTCTGAAAAATATGAAGTTGCTGCTGCAGTTGTATCAATTGTTACTCCTTCTGTTGCAGCAAATGCTGCTTTAATTCCAACATATGATAATGGAGACGCACCTGTTAAACTTGTTGTTAATCCATATACAGAAGCTGCATTTTGAACTCCTGCTGCTGTATGCTCATCATTATTTGGTTCCCATAAAAACACATTGGCTGTTGTACCACCATTTAATGCTTGAGCTGCTGCTGGTGCAGAACCTATTGGAACATGACCTTGTGTTAAAAGTGCAACTCTTGCTGCATTTTCTAGTCCTTTTGAATCTCCTACTGCTACAACTGATGAGTTAGTAGTTAAATAAATAGGAGTGTCCTCATTTACTTGTAAGAATACATCAAACGCGATATACCTTCCTGTACTTCCTTTTGTATCTGTTTCTTTTGTAGCACTTAAATCAAATTTACCAGTTACTTCATTAGCTTCAACAGATCCATAGAATATATCAAGTCTGCCTCCTGCTGCAACTCCTGCTGATGAAACTGGTTCCATTGATTCTGGAATTTGATTTACATTTGAAGTATAAACAGCATCAACAGCTGCTTGAGCTAAATCTGTAGTTGTTATAACTGATTTCCAATTTAGTGCATCTACTGATATTTGTAAACCACTTGTAGTTTGTACGTTAACTTCTAATTGATTAATAGTTACTGTTTGATTGGCCGTAAACCAAGCATAAGATGATGCAATTAATAAAATAAGTGTAAGCAACAATACTAACAGTAATGATTTTAAATTAGTTTTTTTCTCTCTTTTCATAATTTTCCTTTCGTATTTT
>CAZCCM010000068.1:0-2390 GCA_964497325.1 uncultured Lachnospiraceae bacterium
GGTGCATATAGAAAGAAAGAAGAAATGCACAAAATGGCTGAAGCTAATAAAGCTTTTGCACATTATAGATTTTAATAGAATTATTAAAAACAGAAAGAAAAGTAAGGAGAAAAATAATGGCAGTTAGAGATACATCTTTAGATAAGATGAGGAATATAGGAATAATGGCACATATTGATGCCGGAAAGACAACGACAACTGAAAGAATTCTTTTTTATGCTGGTAAAATACACAAAATAGGAGAAACACATGAAGGTGCTTCTCAAATGGATTGGATGCAAGATGAAAAAGATAGAGGAATAACAATCACATCTGCTGCAACAACTTGTTATTGGAAAAATCATAAAATTAATATAATTGATACTCCAGGACATGTTGACTTTACAGTAGAAGTTGAAAGATCTTTAAGAGTACTTGATGGTGCAATTATGGTTTTGTCAGCAAAAGATGGTGTTCAACCTCAATCAGAAACAGTTTGGAGACAAGCTAATAAGTATAAAGTACCAAGACTAGTATTTATTAATAAAATGGATTTAGTTGGTGCTGACTATTTTGCTTGTTTAACACAATTAAAAACAAGACTTAAAGCTAATACAGTATCACTTCAATTACCAATTGGAGCTGAAGATAATTTCACAGGAATTATTGACTTAATTAAAATGAAAGCTGATATCTATACTAATGATTTAGGAACAGAAATACAGACTACAGAAATTCCTGAAGAATATGTAGAACAAGCTAATGAATATAGAGCACTATTAGTAGAAGCTGCAGCAGAATATGATGATGAATTAATGATGAAATATTTAGAAGGTGAACAACTTAGTGAAGAAGAAATCATAAAAGGAATTAGAATAGGAACTGTAAAAAATAAGATAATACCAGTATGTTGTGGAACAGCATATAAAAATAAAGGTGTACAATTAATAATGGATTACATTGTTGATTTTATGCCATCACCAATAGATATAGACAGTGTAACAGGTACAGATTTAGATGGGAATGAAGTTAGTAGAAAAACATCTGATAGTGAGCCTTTTTCAGCTTTAGCATTTAAAATTGCTACTGACCCATTTGTTGGAAAAATATGCTTTTTAAGAGTTTATTCAGGAGTTTTAGAATCAGGTTCGACAGTTTTAAATTCAACAAAAGATAAAAAAGAAAGAATCGGAAGATTACTTCAAATGCATGCTAATAAAAGAAGTGAATTAAAAGAAGTGTTTTCAGGAGATATTGCAGCAGCAGTAGGATTAAAGGATGTAGGAACAGGAGATACTCTATGTAGTGTGGACAATCCAGTTATACTAGAATCAATGGAATTCCCAGAGCCAGTTATAGATATTGCAATAGAACCAAAAGATAAAGCAGCTCAAGAAAAAATGAGTATAGCTTTATCAAAATTAGCAGAAGAAGATCCAACATTTAAAACATATACAAACTCAGAAACAGGACAAACAGTTATTGCAGGAATGGGAGAACTTCATTTAGAGGTTATCGTAAGTAGAATGCAAAAAGAATTTGATGTTGAATGTACTGTAGGAAAGCCACAAGTTGCATATAAAGAAACATTTACTAAACCAGTAAAAGTTGAAGGTAAATTTATTAGACAATCTGGTGGTAGAGGACAATATGGTCATGTTTGGATAGAACTAGAACCATTAGAGCCAGGTTCAGGATTTAAATTTGAGAGTAAAATTGTTGGTGGAGTAGTTCCAAAAGAATATATAAAACCAGTTGAGCAAGGAATTAAAGAAGCATCAAACTCTGGAGTTTTAGCAGGATATCCTGTTATTGACTTTAAAGCAACATTAGTTGATGGAACATATCACGAAGTTGACTCTTCAGAAATGGCATTTAAGATTGCAGGGTCTATGGCATTTAAAGATGGTATGGCAAAAGCTAGTCCAGTAATATTAGAACCAATTATGAAAGTTGAAATTACAGTACCAGAAGATTATATGGGAGATGTAATAGGAGACTTAAACTCAAGAAGAGGAAAAATGGAAGGAATGGAAGCATTCCAAGGTTCTCAAATTATAAGAGGATTTATACCATTATCAGAAATGTTTGGATATGCAACAGCATTAAGATCTAAAACTCAAGGTAGAGGTACATACTCAATGGAACCTTCACATTATGAACAAGTTCCAAAGAAAATATTGGAAACAATTCAAACATCAAGAGCTAAAACAGAAGAGTAGTAAATCAAGCAAAAATGCTTGCAATTTATTACAAGATATTATAAAATACATATTGTATTGAAATTGAAACAAATTAAAGAAAAATTAAAAATAAAATAAAATATTTCTAAGGAGGAATAAAAATGGCTAAAGCTAAATTTGAAAGAACTAAACCACATGTTAACATTGGAACAATTGGTCACGTTGACC
>CAZCCM010000069.1:0-2209 GCA_964497325.1 uncultured Lachnospiraceae bacterium
AGAAGGAGCAATCCCAGCAGGGCTATTTGCAAACTGTCCATTAGTCACAACTTTTTATGGTACATTTTATTCTTGCAGTAAATTAGAAGGAGTAATTTCAGAGAGCTTATTTGTAAACTGTCCAAAAGTCACAACTTTTTATGGTACATTTTCTTATTGCAGTAATTTAACAGGAAGTATCCCAGCAGGACTATTTGCAAACTGTCCATTAGTCACAAGTTTTGGATGGACATTTAATCATTGTAGAAACTTAGAAGGAGCAATCCCAGCAGGGCTATTTGCAAACTGTCCATTAGTCACAACTTTTTATGGTACATTTTATTCTTGCAGTAAATTAGAAGGAGTAATTTCAGAGAGCTTATTTGTAAACTGTCCAAAAGTCACAACTTTTTATGGTACATTTTCTTATTGCAGTAATTTAACAGGAAGTATCCCAGCAGGACTATTTGCAAACTGTCCATTAGTCACAAGTTTTGAGCGAACATTTGATGTTTGCCGTAACTTAGAAGGAGTAATTCCAGAGAGCCTATTTGCAAACTGTCCAGAAGTCAAAAGCTTTAATAATACATTTTATTATTGTAGTAAATTAGAAGGAGAAATCCCAGCAGGGCTATTTGCAAACTGTCCATTAGTCACAAATTTTGGTTCTACATTTGATTCTTGCAGTAACTTAGAAGGAGTAATTCCAGAGAGCTTATTTGTAAACTGTCCAAAAGTCACAACTTTTATTGCTACATTTTATAATTGCAGTAACTTAACAGGGAATGCAATACCTCTATGGAATACACATAGTAGTGCAACAGGAACGCAGTGTTATAGAAGTTGTAGTAAATTAACAGGATATAATGATAATTCAATAATACCATCAGCATGGAAATAAGATAGAAACTTTAATAAAAAAAAAAAAAGACAAGAAATGGAAAGCACCACTTAATCTTAAAATGATTTAGTGGTGCATTTTTTTTTACATTATTTTATAGTAATATATATATATATATATCATGTGACGATGTACCCCTTTTAGTGGACACTTATTAAAGTAAAAAGTCTAATTTTTTTAATTTATGATTTGCTAAATTATTTTAATTTAACTACACTGCATATTTCTTTAAGAATTAAAATCATCTAAATCAATATATTCTAAATCTGGTTTATCTAGATTTAGAGTAGGTATAGTTTCTTTTTTAGTAAGTGGTCTTGGTATATGTAGAGAATTAAATTTTTCTCCATTAAATGTCTGTATTTTTATGTCTTTAGTAAAGATATCGGAATAATTGTAATTAATATATTTGTCATCATCATACATTACTCTAAAATATGTATTGTATGTGTTTTCTAAAGTTGCTATCTTTCCTGTTTTTTTACCTCTTCTGCTTATAGGTTCAACAATTAAAATTTCCTATCCAATAAGAGATTTAAGAATCTCTTTAATATCATTTAGATCGGATTTACATATCCCTTAATAAATATATATTTTTTTTAAGTATTTCTCATTGAGTTTAGTCTAAGAATAACAATATTCTTTGTATTATTGTATTTACTTTGGGAAATAATACAAATAATAGTAATACTTGTTAAAAATAAAAAAATAATATACAATATGATTACAATAAAAGGTATAGCAATAAATTAAATATATTATATAAAGTATAAATAATATAAGTTAGGAGAGATAAAATGGATGAAAAAACAAAACAAATTTTAGCATATGTGTTTGGACCAATTGGTGGTTTAATATTTTTCTTATTAAAAGATTCATCTGAAGAAACTAAATATCACTCAGCTCAATCATTAGTGATAGGAGGGCTTGCTTTAATACTTTCATTTGTACCATTGTTTAGTTATTTTGTTGGAATAGTTTGGGTGGTTTTTATTGTTCTAGGAATTATAAGAGTTGTGAATGAAGAAGATCCAAAACTTCCAGGAATATCAAATTTAGTAGACATGTTATTTGCAAAAGAATTCAAAAAAGAACAAACAGGTGGAACTAAAAATGTTGATGCTGAAGTAAAAGATGTAGATAAAGAATAAAATAAATAAATATTAGATAAAAGAAACCAAGCATATAGCTTGGTTTTTTATTATATTATTCTAAAAAAATATAATAAAAAAATAATTAAGAATATTAAATGGTAAATAGTAAATAGTAAAGAGTAAATAGAAAATATTAAATTGTAAATTGTAAATAAATAGATAAAAACATATTTAA
>CAZCCM010000070.1:0-2201 GCA_964497325.1 uncultured Lachnospiraceae bacterium
GAACTAAAATTAAAAGAAGCAGAAAAGAAAAATATTGAAGTCTCATTAAAAGAAAAATATGACTTTGAATTAAAATCAAAAGAAGAACAGATAGAATACTATAAAGATTTAAAACTTAAACTATCAACTAAAATGTTAGGAGAAACTTTAGAACAGCATTGTGAAATTGAATTTGAAAAACTTCGTGCAACAGGATTTAAAAATGCAGAATTCAGAAAAGATAGTGATATAACTGATGGAACTAAAGGAGACTATATCTACAGAGAATCTGATGAAGCAGGTAATGAAATCATATCAATAATGTTTGAAATGAAGAATGAGAATGATGCTACTGCTACTAAACATAAAAATGAAGATTTCTTAAAGAAATTAGACAAAGATAGAAACAATAAAAATTGTGAATATGCAGTATTAGTATCTATGTTAGAAGCAGAAAATGAAATATATAATGCTGGTATAGTTGATAAAGGACATATGTATCCAAAGATGTATGTAATAAGACCACAATTCTTTATACCAATAATAACAATATTAAGAAATGCAGCATTAAATGCACAACAATATAAATCAGAATTAGCAATAATAAAAGAACAAAATATAGACATATCAAATTTTGAAAATGAATTAGATATGTTTAGAAATAGTTTTGGAAAAAACTATGAACTAGCTAGTCGTAGATTCAAAGAAGCAATAGATCAAATAGATAAAACCATAAAGAGTTTAGAAAAAACAAAAGAAAATCTATTATCTTCTGAAAACAACTTAAGAATAGCTAATGATAAAGCAGGAGAATTAACTATTAAAAGATTAACTAGAAATAACCCTACAATGGAAAAAATGTTTGATGAAGTTAAAACAACTAAAGAAATAGATGCTGAAATAAAAGATTAGTTAAAAAATAAAATAATGATTACCTCTTGACAAAAACCTTAAAATAATCAATAATGAGATGCCTATTTTATAACATCAAGAGATTAAAACAATAAAATATTAAAAAAATAGGGAAAAATAAAAGGGAGGAAAATATTATGGAAAAAGATGAAATGATTTATGAAGCTGAAATAGACATAGCAGAAGATACAAAAGAATATTTAGGAGAAATGGTAGACATAGAAATAGATAGGCCAATGGGAACTAAGCATCCTAATTATGGATTTATATATCTACTAAACTACGGACATGTATCAAATACCTTAAATGGAGACGGAAAAGAATTGGAGGCATATGTATTAGGTGTATTTGAACCATTAGAGACATTTAGAGGAAAATGTATAGCAATAATTAAAGGGACAAATAAAGATGAAGACAAATTAGTTGTAGTACCAGAAGGTATAGAATATAATAAGGATCAAATAAGAGCATTAACAGAATTTCAGGAAAGATGGTTTGAATCAGAAATATTGATCTAAAAAACAAATAATATTATAAAAATAATTAAGAAGGAACTAAAGAAAAAGATAAAGAAAATAATAAAAACAAGAACAAAGAAGAGGATAATCTAAACAATAAAAAAATAAAGAAAAAACTGAAGAAGGTAATAATAACAAAAAATAATAAAAGGAGATAGAAGTGGATATAACATTTAAACAAGAAAATAATTTGTTTAGATATAGGGTAGTAGCAATAATTATAAAAAACAATAAAGTATTAACACAAAGAGTAACAGGAGATGTATCATGGGCTTTACCTGGTGGTAGATGCGAATTAAATGAAACATCAATTGACTGTATTAAAAGAGAAATATTTGAAGAAACAGGCATAGATGAAATATTAGATACAAGACTACTATGGATTGTAGAAAATTTTTATAACAATAGGAAGAATGAAAAAACACATGAAATATCACTATACTATAAATTAGAAATTAAAGATGATGAACCAATATGTAAAACAGAAACATTTGATGTTCAAGAAGGAAAGCATATATTAGAATTTAAGTGGTTTGATTTAGATAATACTCATAATGAAAATATAAAACCAAACTTCCTAAAAGAAAAGTTAACAAATATAAGTAACAATATAGAACATTTTATAGAAAAAGAATAAATATAACAAAAAACTAAAATTAAAAACTAAAATTAAAAGGTAAGATTTAAAAGAATGTATACTTTTTACTTTAATAAGTGTCCACTAAAAGTGATACATAGTCTAAATAAAAATAATAAATAAAATATTAAGAAATAAAACAAGATATAAGATAA
>CAZCCM010000071.1:0-2187 GCA_964497325.1 uncultured Lachnospiraceae bacterium
ATTTCTTCAGATAATGATATATATATTGCTCCACATCTTATAAAAAAGTTTGGATTATATGTAAGTGATTATGTTAAAGCGTTAGCAAAAAGAACAGAAAAAGATAAATTTCCTGCTGTTAATACAATATTAGAAATTAATGGATTATCACCTCAAGAGGTAGCTAATAGAAAAGATTTTGACTTATTAACACCAATTTTTCCAAATAAGAAATTTAAATTAGAAACAGAATCTCATAAATATACTTCGAGAATTATAGATTTAATTGCTCCTATAGGAAAAGGTCAAAGAGGAGTAATTGTTTCTCCACCTAAGTCTGGTAAAACAACTATAATTAAAGATATTGCAAATAGTATCTTATTAAATGACTTTGAAGATAAAATTCAATTAATAATATTGTTAATTGATGAAAGACCAGAAGAAGTAACAGATATTGCAGAAAGCGTTAATGCTGAAGTTGTTGCTTCAACATTTGATGAACAACCACAAAATCATGTTAGAGTTGCAGAAATTGTATTAGAAAAAGCAAAAAGAAGTGTTGAATCAGGGAAAGATGTAGTTATACTTTTAGATAGTATTACAAGGTTAGCTAGAGCATATAATCAGGTTATACCTTCATCTGGTAAAACTTTATCAGGTGGTTTTGATCCTGCTGCATTATATAAACCTAAAAGATTTTTTGGTTCAGCAAGGAATGTTAAAGAGGGTGGAAGTCTTACTATTATTGCAACAGCTTTAGTTGATACTGGAAGTAGAATGGATGATGTTATATATGAAGAGTTTAAAGGTACTGGAAATTTAGAGATAGTACTAGACAGATCTTTAGCTGAAAATAGAATTTATCCAGCAATAGATGTAAAGAAAAGTGGAACAAGAAGAGACGATTTGTTATTAACATCTGAAGAACTTGAAACAATGAATTCTTTAAGAAGATTTATGTCAAGGTTTAATACCCCACAAGCTATTGAATACATATTAAAGAATATGAGAGAAACAAAAACTAATATAGACTTTATAAAGAAAGTTAAAGATGATATAAATAAGTTAGGAAGTATGTAAAATATATAGGTTTAGATAACATTATAATAAAAACAATAAAAACAATAAAAATTAATGAAAATAAAGGTAGTAAATAATGAAGAAAGAAAGTTTAAGAAACTTTCTTTTTTTTTGTACTAAATAAAAAATATAACTTGAAAAAAAGAGGTTTATTGATATATAATGATAACATATAAATTAAAAGTAAAATGAAAGGATATGATACTTTAGGTATTATAGATATTATTATGGAAATATTATTTACAATTTGTGGGAGAGCAGGATCTAAAGGCTTAAAAAATAAGAACTTAAAGAACCTATTGGGAAAACCTTTAGTCTTATATTCATTATCTGCAATTGACTTATATTTAAAAAGAAACCCTGAACTAAAAGCTGATATAGTAATTAATACTGATAGTACAGATTTAAAAGATATAGTAGTAAATTCTAAAATTAGAGATGTACATACTATAGATAGGTCTGAAGAGTTAAGTGGAGATGTTATTGGCAAAATTGATGTAATAAGAGATTCATTAGTTCGTATGTCAGATAGATTAAATAAAGATTATGATTATGTTGTGGATTTAGATATAACTTCACCTTTAAGAACTGTTAAAAATTTAGAAGATTTAATAAATAAAATGTTAGAAGTAAAAACAGACTTGGTTATTTCTGTGACATCATCTAGAAGAAATCCATATTTTAATATGGTAGAAAAGAAAAGTGATGGAAATTATTCAAAAGTTATAGATAATAATTTTACTGCAAGACAACAAGCATCAGATGTTTATGATATAAATGGATCTTTATATATTTATTCAAATGAATTTTTAAGAGCAAATAAATATATCTTTGATTCTAAGCTAGACATTATTGAAATGGAAGATACTGGTGTGTTGGATATAGACAAAAAAGAAGATTATCTTTTAATGGAAATTATAGGAAAATATTTATTTGAAAATATAGAAGGATTTAAAGAAATAAAAAATAATATAAAGTAGATTTAAAAAGGAATAAACATGAATTAATAAGAAAAAACATTATAAGAAAAACAAATATAAGAAAAATATTTGATTTAGGATTATTTTTATATCTAATCCTTAATCAATTACATTATATATTTTCTTTTAAAGGAATTATTCAACTTAT
>CAZCCM010000072.1:0-2123 GCA_964497325.1 uncultured Lachnospiraceae bacterium
GTTACAGAATAGGAATACGCCTAAAATAGCATTTGCGCCTGTTTTCCACATAGCTGTTGAGAAGCCACCAAGGCCTTCAAGAACAGATGGGAAAAATGTGTTTACTAGTGCACCTAAAAGTAGGGGAACTATCATCATACCGCCGGGAACTTTTTTTACTGCCTTCAAAATTTTCATGTTTTTACCCTCTCTTATATTAATTTTTATGCATCAGTTAGAAAACTGAGCGTCCCTTTGGTCATAGAATTGTGGACAAAAAATGGTGATGTTATAGTACTGAACATCCATGATATATTTATACCTTTTTTAACCCAAATATATGGCCTTATTTTTATACAATTATATGCATTATATATAAAAATGTCAATATAAAGTTGCTATAACATAAAAAATTATAGTTTTATAATTATTTATTTTCTGTTTTACCAATCTAAAAAACTAATAATTAATAAATATTCATATAAAATTTTATAAATAAAAAAAGCTGCAAATGCAGCCTTTTGTAAAAGCATAATAAAAGCCCCTAGGGGCTTTTATTATTTTAAAACTGTAACTCTTGTATCTAAGTTATTAAATTCTTTATCAGTATAGTCTTCTAAATGCATCTCAATAAATTTAGAAACATTCCACAATTTATTTACTAATTTCTTACCTCTTAATAATGTCTCTTCACTAAAGATAACATCTGTACCTAATCTCCCAGTACCTGCCCAATACCTAATAACGTCTGCAGAATATTGATTGATAATTTTTAAAGGATCAATCTTTGCATTACCTTTAGACTTACTAATCTTCTCACCTTTACCTGCCATAACAAAGCCAGATATCATAACATTATCCCATGGTCTAATACCAAAATGATAGAAGTTTTTAACAATAGTATAAAAATCCCATGTTCTAATAATATCACTAGCATTAGTTCTTAAGCTCATAGGCTTTAATATATCTTCTAAATTATCTTCTTCACCATATTTCATATTTATAAGTGGCGTAACTGAAGAAGTTGCCCATGTATCCATAACATCTTTTTCAGGAATGAATTCTGTTCCACCACATTTAGGACATGTCTTTATTCTTGGTGTATCTACTAAAGGATTAACTGGTAAATCTTCTTTGTCTGCAAATATTGGTTCACCACAATCTTTACAATACCAAACAGGGAATGGTACTCCAAAATATCTCTGTCTTGATATACACCAATCCCAAGCAATATTATTAACCCATTCTTCATATCTAGATTTCATATATGCAGGACTCCATTTAATTTCTTCACCAATCTTTAAGAACTCATCCTTATTATTCATTATGTCTATAAACCACTGTTTCATAACAGCATATTCTACTTCTTTACCACATCTTTCATGAACTTGAACTTCATGCTCTATATCTTCTTGTTTAACTAATACACCTGCTGCATCTAAGTCTGCAATAATTTTTTCTCTTGCTTCTTTTATTTTTAAACCACCATAATTTGGTACTTCATCAATAATTCTTCCATGATTTGTTAAAATATGCTTTAAAGGTAGATTATATTTATTCCACCATTCAATATCTGTTTGATCACCAAAAGTACAAGACATAACAATTCCAGTACCTTTGTCTTTATCTACTTTCTCATCTTCTAATATTGGTACTTGCATATTTACTATTGGAATATTTGCTGTCTTTCCAATTAAATGTTTTCTTTCTTCATCTTCTGGATTAACAAATACTGCAACAATTGCTGGTAATAACTCTGGTCTTGTTGTAGCTATTACAAACTCTTCATTATCTTCTAAAGTAGAGAAAGTAATATAGTTAAACTTAGTTGGCATTGTCTTAGTTTCTAACTCTGCTTGTGCAAAACTTGTTAAACATTCATTACACCATAATGCTGGACTTTCTTTATGATAAGTATGTCCTTTTTTTACTAAATCTAAGAATGATAGTTGGCTTACTTTTATAGTTGAAGGACTAATAGTATGATAAGCAATGTCCCAATCTGTACTAACACCTAGTTTATCAAACAAATTTTGGAACTCTTTCTTATATTTATCAGTAGTCTCATAACATAATTTATTAAATTCTTCTCTACCTATTTTTTGAGCTCTCTTACCTTGTTCTTTTTCTACCAATCTTTCAGT
>CAZCCM010000073.1:0-1875 GCA_964497325.1 uncultured Lachnospiraceae bacterium
TAATCTTTCTTATCTTCTTCAACTTTATCAATTAAATTCTTTAAATTAACAAAGTCTATTATTTTTTCTATATTTATATTATTTTTTCTAATATAATAATATTGTTCAAATTTAGCTAAATCCTTTATTGAAGAATCTAAAGAATCTGCTTCTAACATATCTTCTGTTAAAGTTATATTCATTAAACTATATCTGTCCTTAATTATATGTATAAGATTTTTATCATTATTTATATTAAAATTGTTTGTTAGTATATTATATGGCCAATTAACAAAATCCTTAAAATCTTGTACTATTTCATCTAATTCTTCTTCACTTATATCTGGATATTGTTCCTTAGTTATATTATATAGTTCTCTATAGAATGATGAGATAAATTTAAATAAATCACCTATTGTTGATGCCTCATTTATATTGCTAAAAATTGCCATATCTATTCTAATACGATCATAGTCCTTATATTTTTCTTTTATTCCTTTTATAATATTACTTTGAGTTACATGTAGTGCTTCTTCATTTACTTTAATAAATCTAGAGTTTTCTATTTTTTTTGTTATACCTATAACTCTTTTTTCTTCTTTAGCTATCTCTTTTAATATTTTACTTTCGTCAGATTTTAAAGATTTATTATTTAAATTTTCTTCATACCTAGATTTAATATTGTCTACTAAATATTGATACTTTAATACTTGTTTATATTCATATAATGCATTTTTTAATTTACTAAAATTCAAATCTAATTCTTCTTGCTTTGGAGAGTCTAATATAGAGTCTAAAAAAATCTCGGACATATATTTAACATAATTATCATGCATTGACTTTTTAGTGTACTCTGAAGGAGATAATTCACCCTCTAAAAATTTATGTATTATTACATAAGCATCATTTTCTGCTGCAAAATCTCTATTTTTTATTAATTTATTATATCTGTTATATATAATGTCTGTTTTCATAGAAGATATAATATATTTCTTTTTATCCAAAAAATATTTATCAATTTTCTTTTTATTTACCAAGTATAAGTATCTAAAATTAAGTTCAATATGTGTAATAATATCAGGAGATTTCCAATAAATGGATTCAAATTTTTCTTGAATTGCAGATAAATCTAATTTTTTTCTTTCTATACCTTCAATAAACAAAGACATATACTCCTTAACATACTTACTGTATAAAAAGTCATTCTCTGTTAATATTATTCCTACCTCTTTAAATTTTAAAATTGTACCTAAGATAACAGAATTAATTTCCTCAAGATTATTCATATAAAAATACTTTAACTTGTGTAATCTTTTATCTAATTCCATTTTTTCATAAGAAGAATTTATATCATTTAATAGATATAAAATAGAAGAAATATTATTTAATTCCTTTTGAATCTGAGAAAGATTGTCCTTTTTTTCAATTTTATCAATTTCTGAATATCTTTTTTTGATTTCTGAAAAAATATAATTTTGTATTTTTTCAAACTCAACTATATCTTCAGCTACTACCTTTACATACTTCTCTTTATTTTTCTTATTGTTAGTAGGTAGAGTAGATAAAATCTCTTTTTTAACACTTATTTTCTCAATAATTTCCTTAGGATAACTCATTAGCTTTCCTTTACGTTTTTCTTATGTTCATCATGCAAAAAAGATATAAAGCTGTCCACTTCTTTATATAAATCAATTAATGTATTTGTGTCTACATCTTCTATACTTTTTCTATCATTTGTATCCATTGAATTTACCTTAATAAAAATATATCATACCAAAAATAGTTTATCAATTTATAGATTAGTTTTTTTAAATAAAAGATAAAAATGAAATATATTATGCTCTCCCTTTTTTTAACTAATTTTTTAATTAAATTTTAAACTAATTTCTAAACTAA
>CAZCCM010000074.1:0-338 GCA_964497325.1 uncultured Lachnospiraceae bacterium
TCTCCCTTTTTTTAACTAATTTTTTAATTAAATTTTAAACTAATTTCTAAACTAATTTCTAAACTAAATTTTAAACTAATTTTCTTAATAAAAAACAAATCCCTGTTTTTAGGGATTTGTCTATATTTTTAATAAATTTATATTATCTCTTTTTTATTATGTTTATTTTACTTAATTTTACAAAAATTTCTACTCTTATTTTATCTTTCAATTTCTTCTGAGGATTCTCTAGCCCTTTTATTAGCTCTTTCTTGAGCTCTTTTTCGTTTTTCATATTGAAGATATTTATCAAAATTATTTTCTTCTTTTACTTTTTTATCTTCTAGCATATCTTTTAT
>CAZCCM010000074.1:348-1841 GCA_964497325.1 uncultured Lachnospiraceae bacterium
ATGCTATTTTTCTTTTTTATTATTTTTCTAATTTTCATTAGTTTTATTTAAATAATATAAGAATAAGCTGTTTAAAAGACACTAGTCCTAAACCATACATTTTATTTTTACGCTCATAATTCAGTATCCATTCTTCTATTTGTTTTCTATACTCTTCTGAATATTTTGGTTCTTGTTTTTCTTCAGAATTAATTTCATCTTGTGCTTCTTGTGCTTCTTCATCTACTTCTTCTCTTAATTTATCTTGTTTTTTAAATTTACTTATAAAATTGGTAAATTTGTTTTTTATTTTATTCCAAAGAGAAGGCTTAGCTATTTCAACTGATTCTGCTTCTGCTTCTGCTTCTGTTTCTGCTTCTGAAACCTCATTTTCCTCTGCCTTAGTATAAAATGAATCCAACAAAGCTCTTTCATCTTTTTCAGCTTCTAAAGCTTCTTCATTTTTTTCAATCATACTCCCTAAAATATTTTTTATATCTGAATCTTCATTTTCTATTAAGTTCTTTTCAAGCTTATTAAAATTAAAAGATTTAATATCATTTGTTTTACAATAATTCTTTATATATTTTTCATTTTCTCCAATGTTAGATTTAAGTTTATCAAATTCTTTTGATTCCTCTTCAGTTAAAGGTATACCTATTCTTTGTTTTACAAGTAAGTCTTTATATCTATTATATGTTGATGGCATCTCATTAAGCTTATTGTTTAACTCTGGCTCTAAGTCTAAATTTTGAATAAGCAAATTTAAATCTGAATTTTCTTTTTGTAATTTATCTAGTTTAATATTTGAAGCTGCCTTTTTAATTTTCCCTCTAGCCTCTTTGTTTGTAACAGCCATATTTTCTAATATTTTTAAACCTTCAGGTACATTTAATTTAAACTTATCGTTAATATATGCTACTTTTCCACCTAATTCATTTAAACGTTCATTTTTTTGTTTTTGTTTATTAGTTGTTTCTTCAAGATTAATTTTTAATGCAGCAATATCTGTCTTATAATTTAAATAAGATTTATTTGTTTTTGCCTCTTTAGCTTTTTCTTCAAGTTTCTTAATCTCGTCTTCTATAGCTTTTGCTTTTTCAGCATCTACTTTTATTTCTTCATTAATTTTTTCTATTTCTTTTTTAGTTTCTTTATATGTTTTTTCTATAGTATTAAAAGTTCCTCTTGCAAATTCTTCTTCAATAGTTATATCTCCCATATTACTTTTCCTCCAAAGTTTCTAGCTTATTAAGCCTTATTTGCAATTGATCAAGGTATTGAATTAAATTTTTTTGTTTTTCCTCAATTTCTTTATACATTTCATTTAATTCTACAATATTTACTGCTAAACCCTCTACCTCTTCAATTGTTACTTCTTCTTCATCCTCATAATCAGCAAAATGTTCTTCTATTATTGCTTTTAATACTTCGTCAGTAGGAACAAAATTATCAGTTTTTAACTTATTTTTTTCTTCTTCCATAATATCCCCTTCGTACTTTTATATTTTATA
>CAZCCM010000075.1:0-1726 GCA_964497325.1 uncultured Lachnospiraceae bacterium
AAGATGTTAATTTAAAAGTAATGGAAACTATAAAAAAAGAATTTGGAGTTAATGTAGGATATTCTGATCATACAATAGGAATTGATATTCCAATAGCTTCAACAGCAATGGGAGCTGTTGTTATAGAAAAACATTTTACTTTAGATAAAGAAATGGAAGGACCAGATCATAGAGCTAGTCTTAATCCTAAAGAATTAAAAAAAATGATAGAAAGTATTAAAAATGTTCAAACAGCACTAGGAGATGGTGTAAAAACAATGTCTGAGGTTGAGTTACAAAACAAAAAGGTTGCAAGAAAATCTTTAGTTGCAAAAATAGATATTAAAAAAGGTGATACTTTTAGTGAAAAGAATTTAACAATAAAAAGACCTGGAACAGGGATTTCTCCTATGAAATGGCCTGAGGTTTTAGGTAATAAAGCAATTAAAGATTATAAAAAGGATGAATTAATTTAAATGAAAAAAATTTGTATTGTAACAGCAATAAGATCAGAATATGGTATTTTAAGAAATTTAATAAGAAAATTTTCAGCAGATAGCAGTGTTGATTTTAAACTTGCTGTAACTGGAGCACATTTATCTAAAGATTTTGGCCTTACGTACAAGCAAATAGAAACAGATGGTTTTAAAATAGATAAAAAGATAGAAATTCCAATAGATGTTTCAAGTGAAGAAGGAATATCTATTGCTATGGCCGAAGCATTAAAATCTTTTACAAAATATTTCAAAGAGGAAAAATTTGATTTAATTTTTTTGTTAGGTGATAGATATGAAACTCTTGCTATAGCAACAGCTGCAACCTTGACTAAAACACCTATAGCACACATTCATGGAGGAGAGTTAACATATGGGGCTATAGATGATTCTTTTAGACATTCAATTACTAAGATGTCTAATCTTCATTTCGCAAGTACAGAAAAATATAGAAAAAGAATAATTCAGCTAGGTGAAAATCCATCTAGAGTTTTTAATGTAGGCTCATTAGGAGTTGAAAATATTAAAACTTTAACTTTAAGAAACAAAGAAGAATTAGAAAAAAAATTAAATATAAATTTAGATAAACAATATGCTATATTAATATATCATCCTGTAACTCTTGATGTAATTCCTATAAGGGAACAAATTTCAATATTATTAGAAGGCATTAAAAAATCTATTGAAGAAGACAATTTAAAATATATTATATTAGGCGCTAATGCAGATAAAGATTCAATAGAAATAAATAATTTATTTGAACTTTTCGCAAGTAAAAATAGTAAAAAAGTATCATACTTTAAAACTTTAGAACTAATTGATTATCTAAGTTTACTAAATAATGCGAAACTAATGATTGGTAATTCATCTGGCGCTATAATAGAGGCTCCAAGCTTTAAGGTACCAGTTATTAATATTGGAGATAGACAGAAAGGTAGAATTACTTCTGCTTCAACTTTAAATGTTAATTTGAATAAAGAAGACATAGAATCTAGTATAAAAAAATGTTTATACAATGAAGATTTTAAAGAAAAAGTTTTAAATACTAAAAATCCTTATGAAAAAGAAGGATCTTCAGATAGCATTATTATAATAACAAAAGATATTTTAAATAAAGATAATATTCAATTACAAAAAGAATTTTATGATATAGAGATAGATAAATCCATAAAATAGGAGTTTGAATGGGAAAGAGATTTGCAGAATATAAAAGAAAATTAACATTGGATGCAATAGCTAATTTTGATAAAAGA
>CAZCCM010000076.1:0-1623 GCA_964497325.1 uncultured Lachnospiraceae bacterium
GGACACTGGGTTTCAAGCACTTTAATAAAGAAAAAATAATTATGAGTTTATAACATGCGCTTTCAAAACTAGAAATAATTTAATGTTTTGAAATCGCATGCTATAATACTTTCAAAAGTACAAAATAAATTTAGTTTTGAAAGTGAGCATATTTATGAAAATTATATATAGAAGTCAATATATGGAGAGATTAAAAAATTTAATCGGCACTCCTGACATTAAGATTATTACTGGAATGAGGAGATCAGGAAAATCGGAAATCCTTAGAGCATTAAAAAAAGAGATTTATGAGATTGACAAGAGTTCAAATATTATTGTAATTGACTATGCGAATCTTAAATTTGATGACTTAAAAGATTATAAAAAACTTTATGAGTATGTTGAAGAGAAATATATAGATAATGTTCATAATGTCTTGCTTATTGATGAGGTTCAGTTATGTAAAAAGTTTGAACTAGCTATCAACAGCTTCCATAATAGTAAGAAGTATGATATTTACATCACTGGTTCAAATGCCTTTCTGTTAAGCTCAGATTTAGCTACCTTATTTACGGGAAGATTTATCGAAGTTCCTATATATCCTTTTAGTTTCAAAGAATACTGTCAATATTTTGAGTTAGATGGAGATATGAAGGATTTACAGATGTATTTAGTTGAGGGGGGAATGTCAGGATCATATTTATATAAAGATAAAAATGATGCCATTCAATATATAAAAGATATTTATATAACATCAGTTAAACGAGATTTAGTAGATAAGTATAGAATTACTGAGGAAGCCTTGTTAGATACCTTAACTGAATATTTGATGGACAATGCATCTAACTTGACAACTGCAAACAACATAAGTAATACATTAAAAAGCAATAAAATTCCTACAAACCATGTAACTGTAAAAAATTATTTAAAGTATCTTTGTAGTGCTTTTCTATTTTACAAGGTTAAAAGATATGATGTCAGAGGGAAAAAATATCTAGCAACAAATGAAAAATATTATCTTGTCGATACTTCTTTTCGATTTGCTATCTTAGGTACAAGAAACATGGACTATGGAAGAATGTATGAAAACATTGTCGCAATAGAACTCTTAAGAAGAGGATACGATATTTATGTTGGAAAGTTATATCAAAAAGAAATAGATTTTGTGGCTTTTAAAAATAATGAGAAATTTTATATTCAAGTTTCAGATAATATTTCAGAGAAAGAAACCTTGCAAAGAGAATTAAATCCTTTAATTTCAGCTAAAGACGCATATCCTAAAATGCTCTTAGCAAACACTGGGCATGGAGCATATGATATTGAAGGAATCAAGATAATGGACTTATCTGAATGGCTCCTAAATTAATAGAAAAGAGTATTCGCAAACTTTGGACATGCTATAAGATTTGCCTTTTGGGTCTGGTCCTCTACTTTTACAATCAGCTGAAATATTAGGCAAAGACAAGGGGGTGCGGACCACTTTTAAATTGACAAATACAGGGAAGGTGATGAAATGTTTGATAAATACATGTTGGTAGATTTATTTTCCGGCTCCTACAATGAAGAAAACATAGGACATGAAATACTTAATGATCAGAAAAATCCTATTACCGGAAAGTACTATGGATATCTGCCACCACATGA
>CAZCCM010000077.1:0-1585 GCA_964497325.1 uncultured Lachnospiraceae bacterium
TTATTATTTGTTTTATCAATAGATTTAATTATAAATTGTTCTTCTTCTTTCTTTCCAATATTATCATTAGCAATTATTATTTCTAATTCATCTATTGGATCTTTATCAAGAGATGGATTTGTTAGTACTTGCGAATAAGAAGATTTTACATACTCTTTTGTACTTTCTATTATTGTATCTTCTTTACTACCTAACGCTTGTCTAATAAAATTATCTTCTGATGAAAGAGATGCTATAACAATTGATGCTAATATTAGCATTACAATTACTGTTATAATTAAAGCTATTAATGTTATTCCTTTTTTATTTTTCATCTTTAAACTCCTTTAGTATTTACTTTTTTGATTTTTTACTTTATTTTTTATTTTATTCCTTTATTTCTTATGTTTTTATATTTATTTTTCTTTATATATCTTATTACATACTATTGGATCATTAAAATTAATATTTGGTAACCACTCTGTATTTTTTGGTATGTTCTCTCCTGATAAATTCAGGTATTCTTGAATTGTTTGACTCTTATCTATATACATAATAGTTCTCTTATTAATTCCATTTAAATCTTTATAATCAAAAGTTACAGAATATTTTTTATTTTTTATATCTTCTGATGAAAATTTAAGACATATTTCTTCATCATCTGGTAGAGTTACTTCTGATTCTATTCCTTTGTATTTAACTGTTATTATATTATTAACTTTATTAGTTTTTAAAATTTCACATCTATCTTCTTTTGTTTTATTTAAATTATGTTTTCCAATTGCATCTACAACTTCATCCATAATATTTTCAGGTTTTTCTTCAGCTATAACTTGAAAATATGTAGCTAATATATATGCTTTTGTATCGTCTTCTATATTTTTTCTTGAAATAATTGTATTTCTTAAAACAATATCTTTCCCACTACTTATTACCGCAATAATTATTCCTAAAACTATTGTTAATATAATAACAATAATAATTACAGAAATTAATGCAATTCCTTTTTTATTATCTTTCCTTTTTAAAAACATGTTGTACATAAATAACTCCTAAATTTTTAAGCTTTCATATTTCTTTGCTTTAAAATTTCAAAACATAAAATTCCAGTAGATACTGAAGCATTTAACGAATCAAAATCTCCTACCATAGGTATTTTTATAGAAAAATCTGCATTTTTATTTGTTAAATCTGAAACACCTTTTTCTTCGTTCCCAATAATTAATGCAATCGGCATATCATAATCTTGATCATAATATATTGTTTTTGCGTTTATATCTGTAGAAATAGTCCATAAGCCTTTTTCTTTTAATTCATCAATAGCATAATTCAAATTATTAACTCTTGCCATCTTTATATGTGCAGTTGCTCCAGCTGATACTTTAACAACAGTAGCATTTACACTGGCAGCATTTCTTTTTGGTATTATAATTCCATGAACTCCTGAACAAACTGCTGTACGAATAATTGCTCCTAAATTATGGGTATCTTGTATTTTATCTAAAACTAAAATAAATGGTTTTTCATTCTTTTCTTTAGCATATTCTAAAATTTCATCTATTGTAACATAATCAAAAGGTGCAACTGAAGCTATAATTCCCATATG